>JBAWVV010000098.1:0-12596 GCA_037147115.1 Planctomycetia bacterium
CAACTCGCCGATCGCCTCGGCCTCGGCACCGAAGTCGAGATCGGTGCTGCGGTGCCGATGAACCGCCTCGGGGAGCACTATGCCGGGCTCGATCTGTTCCTCCTTCCCTCCCGTTCCGAGGCCTTCGCGCTCACCGTCGGGGAAGCGCTGGCCTGCGGTGTCCCGACCGTGGTCACGACCGCGGCCCCCTGGGGAGAAGTGGAGGAACGGGGCTGCGGATGGAGTGTGGCGCCGACTGTCGCCGGGATCGCGGCGGGCTTGGCGAGCGCCACGGCGCTGCCGGAAGCGGACCTCGAGGCGATGGGGCGCCGTGGTCGGGCGTGGGTCCGGGCCGACTACGCCTGGGAGGCGATCGCCCGTCGACACCTGACGCGGCTCTACGGTGTGGGCGATGCCGGCGGCGGCTCGTGGCGTCGGGCGTGAGCGTTTCCTCCCTTGGCCCGGTGGTAGCGGGTTGCATTTTCGTCCCTCGAGAGCGATTCTTTCTCGGTCGTCTGGCCATTCCCACGGAGCCGCCATGAATCTCCGCCGCGCCGTGATTACCGCCGCCGGGAAAACCCCCCAGGAGCATCCGCTCCAGCGGCTCGTCGACCGGGATGGCGTGGTCCGTTCGGCACTCGGCATCATCGTCGACGAGGCCTTGGCGGCGGGGGCCGACGAGATCGCTGTCGTCGTCAGGCCGGGGGACGAGTCGGCGTTTCTGGCCGCCATCGACCGCCGCCCCGGTCGCCTCGAGATGATCCCCCAGCTGGAGCCCAATGGCTACGGAGCCGCGGTGCTCTGTGCCCGCGGCTTCGTCGGCGACGAGCCGTTCCTCCACTTCGTCGGCGATCATCTCTACGTCAGCGATATCCCGGCACGCTGTGCCGAGCAACTGGTGGAGACGGCTCGGCGGGAGAATTGTGCCGTATCGGCGGTGCAGCCGACGCGGGAGAGCATGCTCCCCTGGTTCGGCGCCGTCGGTGGGCGCCGTGTGGCCCATGCCAACCGGCTCTACGAGATCGATACGGTGCTCGAGAAACCGACACCAACGCAGGCCGAGCAGGAGTTGGTCGTGCCGGGGCTGAGGGCCGGCCACTATCTCTGCTTCTTCGGGATGCACGTGCTCACGCCGGCGATCTTCGACCTGCTCGCGTCGGCTGACGAGTCGGGGCGGCGCAACCTCTCCGGGGCGCTTTCGCGACTGGCTCGCCAGGAGCGCTATCTGGCCCATCAAGTGCAGGGCGCCCGCTACGACCTCGGTCTTCCTTACGGCCTGCTCACCGCCCAGATGGCCCTGGCCCTCTCCGGGCGCGACCGTTCCCATGTGCTGGCACAGATCGTCGAACTCCTCGCCCGGCAACCGCAGGTGCCATGAGCAGGCTCGTCGAAATCATCACCGCGGCCGACGCGGGCACGCGCGATCGCTCGATCGACGAGGTGTGCCGTGGCGCGGGCCCGGCGGGCCTGCTTGCCGAGGCGGCGGCCCTCGATGCCTTCCGGCGCGATTGTCCCAATCTCTACCGCCGCGTCCGGGCACTGTTTTTTCTCGCCGCCATCCATCGCTACCAGCTCCCCGCGGCCCTCGGCGAGTCGGCCGCGACGGCGGGGCTGATCCCCGCCGCAGCCGTTCACCATCTCCTCGGTCGACGGTTCGAGGAGGCGATCGACGTCCTCCTCGCACGCCAGCAGGCCGACGGGCCGTCCGCCGCCCTGTCGAGCGCCCTGGCGAGCGCCTACCGCGAACTCGGGCTGCAGACGTTGGCCAATCAGGTGCGGCAGTCGGTGCGTTCGATCCGCGGCAACCAGTGGATGTTCAGGGTCGGCCATCCCGACGACCACCCGCTCCGCATCCGCCCCGAGTTGCTCCGGCGCGGGGCGCCCGGGGCCACGACCCCCTTCCCGCTCCTCCAGGAATCGACGCCGGTCCGGATGGATCTGTCGCATACCGGCTGGAGCGACATCTTCTTCCTCGGGATGGATTGCCCCGAGGCGGCGCGGGTGCTCAATGTGTCGGTCGATCTGGGCGTCCACGGGCGCGATGCCGGGGCCCGGCCGCCGGTGGAGGTGTTCTTCCGGGTCATCGACGAGCCCTTGCTCCGGCTGACGAGCATCGACCTCGACGCCACGGCCGACATCACCGATCTCGGTGAGGTCTTCGATTTCGGTCGTGACCACCTCGGGTTGCTGAAGGCGGCGATCATTGCCGCGGGGATCGTGCCGCCGGGGATCGAGGGATCGGGGGAGTCCTTGTCCGACGTGCTTGCCGCCGTCGTCGGCCAGGGCCACGGCCTGGAACTGGTCAGTTCGGTCAACGGGATTCCGAAGGGATCGCGTCTGGCCGTCTCGACCAATCTCCTCGCCGCCCTGATCAGTGTCTGCATGCGGGCTACCGGGCAGGCCCGCTCCCTCACCGGCGGGCTCGACGAGACAGAACGTCGTCTCGTCGCGGCCCGGGCGATCCTCGGCGAATGGCTTGGCGGGAGTGGTGGCGGGTGGCAAGATTCCGGCGGGGTGTGGCCGGCCGCAAAGCTCATCCGCGGGGTCGTCGCCGCCGAGGGGGATCCGGAGTTCGGCGTCAGCCGCGGGCGTCTCCTCCCCCGGCACGATTCGGTGCCGCTGGGAGTCGATCTCCAGGAATCGCTCGTCCTCGTCCATGGCGGCATGGCCCAGAACGTCGGTCCGATCCTCGAGATGGTGACCGAAAAATACCTTCTCCGCAGTGACGCGGAATGGAAGGCCCGGATCGAAGCTGGGGAGGTGCTCGACGAGATCATCGCCGGCCTTACCGCGGGCGATGCCCGGCGGATTGCCGCGGCCACGACGCGCAATTTCACCGGCCCGCTCCGCACCATCATCCCCTGGTCGAGCAACGCCTACACCGAGGCGCTGATCGATGCCGTCCGGGCCCGCTTCGGCGACCGCTTCTGGGGCTTCTGGATGCTCGGTGGCATGTCGGGCGGGGGGATGGGGTTCATCTTCGATCCATCAGCCCGCCTTGAGGGGCAGGAGGCACTCGCCGGCATCATGGCGGCGACGAAGCGGCGCTTCGAGCACGGCCTCCCGTTCGCCATGGAGCCGGTCGTCTACGACTTCACCGTCAACCCGCGCGGCACTTGGTGCCAGCTCCATGAGGGGGCCGATGCCCTCATGCCCGCCCCGTACTACGCCCGCGTTGTGCCCGGGCTCCTTCGCACGTCGCGCCCGGAGCTGACCGACTCGCGCCGCAGCGAGCTCGATGCCTTCGGCTCCGCCTGCCGCTCCCGCCCCGAGCTCGCCGGCATGGTGCACACCCTCTTCGATCGGCTCTTCCCCGCCGGCGACGCGGCTCGGACCACGGCGCGGGATCTGCGGGGGGCGCTGGAGTCGTTGGGGTTTGATGACGTCGAGCACGACCAGATCCGGGCCGATCTCCGGGGTGGTCGGATCGGGCTGGCACAAAACCGGCTCCCCCCCTCGACGTCGATCAACGATGTCGACGACGGCGATGTGGAGTGGGTCGGTGGATCGGGGCAGCCCGCGGCCTCCGCCGACCGGGAGTTGGGGCTGGGGGCGATCGCCCGGGGCGAGGCCGCGGTCGTCACGCTCTCGGCGGGGATTGGCAGCCGCTGGACGCAAGGCGCGGGGGTGGTCAAGGCCCTCCATCCCTTCTGCCGGCTCGCCGGTGGGTGGCGAACCTTCCTCGATGTCCACGTCGCCAAGACTCGGCGCGTCTCCCGGCTTGCCGGGGTCACCGTTCCGCATGTCGTCACGACCAGCCATCTGACGCACCGACAGCTTGAGGCCGCCGGGCTGCCGGTGATCCTCTCCCCCGGCAGGGCCGTGGGGCTGCGGTTGGTGCCGATGGTCCGCGATCTGCGGTTCGCCTGGGAGGAGACGGCGCGGCAGGTGCTCGACGAGCAGCGAGAGAAGATGCGCGACAGCGTCCAAGCCGCGCTTGTGGCCTGGGCCGAGCGTGTCGGAGAGGGGAGCGACTACACCGACAACGCACTGGCGCAGTGCCTCCACCCGGTCGGGCACTGGTACGAATTTTCCAACATGCTCCGCAACGGGGTCCTCGCTGGTCTCCTCCGCGAGCGGCCGCGGCTTGCTTGGCTGATGATCCACAACATTGACACCGTTGGCACCGATCTCGACCCGGCGATCCTCGGCCGTCACATCGCCGGGGGAGCGACGCTCGGGGTCGAGGTGATCCCGCGGCAGATCGAGGACCGCGGCGGCGGCCTGGCACGGGTCAACGGCCGGCCGCGGCTCGTCGAAGGGCTGGCGCTGCCTCGGGAGGAGGATGAGTTCCGGCTGCGGTTCTATAATTCCGCCACGATCTGGATCGACCTCGACGCCCTCCTTGGGGTGTTCGGGATTGATCGCGGCGACGTGATCGCCGCGGCCGACGGCGATGGGGGGGCCACGGCCCGGGTCTCGTTGGCGATCCGCGCGGTCGCATCCCGGATGCCGACCTACGTCACCCTCAAAGACGTCAAGAAGCGGTGGGGACACGGTCAGGAGGATGTTTTCCCGGTGGCCCAGTTCGAGAAACTGTGGGGCGACATGACCGCCCTCCCCGAGGTCTCGACGCGCTATTTCGTCGTCCCGCGGTTCCGGGGGCAGCAACTCAAGGACGTCTCCCAGCTCGATGGCTGGCTCCGGGACGGCTCGGCTGCCGCCGTCGAGGGCCTCGGCGACTGGACGTGAGCGAGACCAGCAGATTTTTGCGGTTTTCTCCGGTTCGTGCGGCCGCGCCACACAGCTGGCTCTCGCTGCGGCGGCGCATCTGCTAGGCTCGCGACCATGAGTCGATTCGAGCCCTCGCCCCACCCGCTGTCGATCTGGGTCGTGAACCCGTTTGACGACGTTCCCGGCGAGGGACTGCCTCCGCTCCGTTTCTGGACGCTCTGCCGGGTGCTCGCCGGGCGGGGGCATGATGTCACCTGGTGGACCGCCGACTGGAGTCATCGGCGGAAGGCACCGCGCCGCCCCGTGCCGAGGCTCGTCGAGGAGGAGGAGGGCTTCGGGATCCGGATGGTCCCGGTGAAGCCGTACCGCGGCAATGTCTCGCTGTCGCGGCTCCGGAGCCACCGCGATTTCGGCCGGAATCTGGAGCGCGAGGCGACCGCGGCGGTCGCCTCCGGAAAGCTCGAGCGGCCCGACATCGTGCTCGCAAGCCTGCCGCCCTTGGAGGGGCCGGAGGCGGCCGCCCGGCTCGCCCGCCGCCTCGATGCCGTTCTCGTTGTCGATCTCATGGATCTCTGGCCGGAGACGTTCGAGCGCCTCCTCCCCGGGCCGGAGTGGCTCCGTCGCATGGTGGCCCCACTCCTCCTCGGGGGGATGCTGCGCCGCCGCCGGGTGCTCCTGGAATCGGCCGACGGGATCTCATCCGCCACCCGCGCCTTTGCCGAGGCCGCCCTCCGCGATCTGCCGGCGGTCGCGCGTGAACGGCCCCCCTATGTCTGCCATCTTGGCGCTTATCTCGCGGAGTATCCGGAGCCGCCGCGCCCCAATCCGCTCGAGGTGCCTTCGACCGCCGTCGACTCGCGGCCGTTGGCCTGCGTTTATGCCGGGAGCCTCGAACAGGGGCAGGATCTCGACACCGTCCTCACCGCGGCCCGCAGGCTCTCCGCCGCGGGAACGGCTGTCGACATCCATGTCGCCGGAACGGGGAAGCTCGAGTCGAGACTCAAGGCCGACGTGGCGACGATCCCCGGACCGTCGCGGGTGGTGGTCCATGGACTCCTGCCGCGCGGTGCCTACGCCAAGCTCCTGTCGGAATGCGACGTCGGTCTGGTGGCGGTGAAGCCGGAGTCGCTCGTAGCGGTGCCCTACAAGGCCTGCGACTATGCGGCGGCGGGGCTGGCGCTGGTCAACGCCCTGCCGGGCGAGCTCGCCGACCTCATCGACGCGCACCGAGCCGGTCTCCCCTATGTCGCGGGTGATCCGCAGTCTTTGGTGGATGTCCTCACGACCCTCGCCGCCGATCGTCGCCTCCTGCTCGAACTGCGTCAGGGCGCTCGCCGCCTCGCCGAAGACGCCTTCGATCGGGAACAGACCTACCCCCGGTTCGCCCACTGGCTCGAGTCGTTGGCCGGGTGACGCCATGGAGTGCGTCGTCACCGGAGCGCGGGGGTTCGTCGGCCGGGGCCTCCTCCCGGTGCTCGCCGCCGCCGGCCATGTTGGCACGGCCACCAGCCGGCTCCCTCCAACCGACCTTCCGCTTCCGCCCGGCTGGCAAGGTCGAACGCGCGGGGAGATCCTGGCCGCTGCGCCGCATCCGGATCCCGCGGCGATCATCCACCTCGAGGTCGAGCAGAGGGTGTCGGCGCCGATGCCCGCCGATCCGGACGCTTGTGACCGGGTCAACGTGGCCAGCACGCGCGCCTGGCTGGAGTGGGGGGCGGAGCATGGTGTCCGCCAGTTCGTGTTCGTCAGTTCGATCAGCGCCATCGCACCGGGCTCCTCGAGTTCTCCCTCCGAGCGCCGGCTCGAGACGGGTGCCACCTACGGCGGGTCGAAGGCCCGTGCCGAGGCGGAGGTCCGCAGCTGGGTGGAGGCCGATGCCGGTCGGCGGGGGGTGATCCTCCGCCCCGCGCCGGTTTACGGTCCCGGCCCCGGCACGAACTTTGCCGCGCTCGCCCGCCGGGTGATCGCCGGACACCCCGCGTTCGTTGGGCCGGGAACGACCCCCCGATCGGTCCTCTCGCGCCGAAACCTCGCCGCGGCGATCGCCTTCGCCCTCGATGCCCCGGGGGCCGGGTGTGCCGTGTTCGAGGTTTCCGATCCCGCCACGACCTCGGTGGCCGGCTTGGCGGGCATGATCGCGGAGCTCACCGGTTCTCCTCCGCCCCGCAGCATCCCGCTGGCCCTCGCCCGGCTCGCGGCCCCGATCGCCGATGGGCTCGGGCGCCTGGCCGGCCGTGGGCTGCCGCTGTCGAGCGCGTGGCTGGCGGGCTTGGCGCTGGCGAGCGATTTTCCTGCTGATCGACTCGTGGCGGAGGGGTTTGTTCATCCCCAATCGACCCGCGAAGGGCTCGCGGAGATGCTCGACTGGCTGGCACGGGAAGCCCGGGGGCCGGGGGCCGAAACGGTCCGGCGCGGGTGACGCCGGCGGTTCCCGGCGGAGAGCGGCGGGCGGCCGGGAACGCCTCTGCGATCCCTTCCCCGAGGGGAGTGGCGTCGGTCGGGAGGGTCGTAGCGTGGCCGGGGCAGGGAAGTGGGTAGGACATTCCGGGCTTTTTCGGGCTTTGCCCGCCCCGCGCAGATAATCTTGGAGGAGCGCCGCTGGCAGGCAGGGAGAGTCACGAGCCGCGCGCTGTCCGCCCGGATGAGTGCCGATGGCGTATGTCACCCTCCGAGTCCTGCACGGCGCCGACCGTGGCAAGGTGTTCGAACGCCTCGCCACGCCGGTCACGATCGGCCGCGAGGAGGGCAACACGATCCAGCTCAACGACGAACGGATCAGCCGCTACCACCTCAAGTTCCAGGAGGACAACGACAAGGTCGTCCTCACCGATCTCGAGAGCACCAACGGCACGAAGGTCAACGGCGAGGACATCCAGGTGCGGATCGTTCGCGACGGCGACATGATCGCGCTGGGGCGCTCGCTGATCCTGGTCGGCTCGCAGACCGACATCGATCGGCGGATCGCCGAGATCGCGGCCCGTCTCCCTGCCGGCGAGGAGGGGCGTGCCCGCGAGCTGGGGCAGCGCCTGCGGAAGATCGCCGCGCCGCGCCCCGACGGTCAGTCAGACCTCTCCGACTTCCCCGTGCCGATCCTCCCCGGCCAGCTCCCCTCCCTGCCGGAGCGGATGAGCCCGGCCCAGTCGGCCGAGTTCGTCGAGTTGTTCGATCACGTTCTGGCGGTGCTCCGCGAGGCGGCTGAGGGGGCGGTGATGCGCCCCGGAGCCGAACGGGTCGAGATCGATTTTGCCCACTGGCAGGGGATCCTCGATCTCCAGGGAAAGCTCGCCGCGATGCTGCGCTCGATCGCGGAGCCGCGCGATCGCTGAACGCCGGCGATCGGCCCGGCGAGGGGCGTGACCGCCGTTTCAGGGCGGTGCGGAAGGGGATTTTCCGCGCGGTACAATCCCGTGCCGGCCTCCGTCGGTCCCGATCCCCGGGCCCGCCTTCCCCTCCTGCGATCGCCGGCCCCCAACGTCCCCTTTCGCGAGGCCACGGATGTCCGCCCGCTCCTTCGTCCATCTCCACTGCCACAGCCACTACAGCCTCCTCGACGGAGCCAGTTCGATCGAACGGCTGGTCGACCGTACGAAGGAGCTGGGGATGAATGCCCTGGCGATCACCGACCACGGCAATCTCCACGGAGCCCTCGAGTTTTATTCCGCGGCGAAGTCGGCCGGCATCAATCCGATCATCGGTTACGAGGCCTACATCGCCCCTGGGAGCCGCTTCCACAAGGAGGCCGGTAGCCAGAAGGAATCGAGCTACCACCTCACGCTCCTGGCCAAGGACCGCGAGGGCTATGCCAACCTCCTCCAACTGGCGACGAAGGCCTTTCTGGAGGGCTTCTACTTCAAGCCGCGGATTGACCGCGAGCTCTTAGAGGCCCATTCCGGTGGGCTCGTCTGCCTGTCGGGATGCCTGTCGGGGGAGTTCAGCCGTTCGCTCATCGGCGTCGGGTCCGACCAGCCGGAGCAGTTGGCCAAGGGGCGCGAGGTGGCCGGCTGGTTCCACAAGCTGTTTGGCGACCGGTACTTCCTCGAGATCCAGGACAACGGCCTGGAGATGCAGCGGCAGGTGACGCTCGCGGCGCTCGAGATCTCGCGCGAGCTGGGGATCCCGCCGGTAGCCACCTGCGACTGCCACTACGTCAACCGCGAGGACGCCGTCGCCCAGGACATCCTCCTGTGCGTCAACACCGGCCGGTTTCGCAACGACCCGACGCGGATGAAGATGGAATCGACGGAGTTCTATCTGAAGAGCCCCGAAGAGATGCACAACGCATTCGGGGGGGTGGCGGGGGAGGTGACTCAGGCGGCCGTGGCCCGCAGCCAGGAGATCGCCGACAGCGTGGCGATCGAGCTCGATCTCGGCAAGCGGCACTTCCCCGGCTTCGACGTGCCCAGCGGGCTGACTGCCTCGGAGGAGCTGCGCCGCCTCTGTCTCGAAGGGCTCCATGCCCGCTATGACGGGTTGGCGAAGCGCTGGTCGGAGGGGGAGGATGGCCGGCCCGTCCTCCATGCTCAGGTCATGGAACGGCTCGACCGCGAGCTCGGCGTCATCGACACCCTCGGCTTCTCCAGCTACTTCCTCATCGTCTGGGATTTCGTCCGCGAGTCGCGCGACCTCGGCATTCCGGCGGCGGCCAGAGGCTCGGGCGTCGGGGCGCTGGTCGCCTACGCGCTCTATCTCTCCCATGTCTGCCCGCTTGAATACGACCTCCTCTTCGAGCGCTTCCTCGACGTCAACCGCAAGGAGGCGCCCGATATCGACATCGACTTCTGCAAGGAGCGCCGCGGTGAGGTCATTGAATATGTGAAGCGGAGGTACGGGGCCGCGAATGTCGCCCAGATCGGCACCTTCGGCACGCTCGCCGCGCGGGCCGCGATCCGCGACGTCGGCCGGGCGATGGGGTTGGCGATCACGCGGGTCGACTCGATCGTCGCCCTCGTCCCCGACCAACTCGGGATCTCGATCGAGGAGGCCTCGGCGCCGGGGAGCCAGCTCGCCGCGGCGTGTGAATCCGACGGCGAGGTCCGGGAGCTCGTCGATCTCGCCAGCCGGATCGAGGGGCTGGCCCGCAATGTCGGCACCCACGCCGCGGCGGTGGTGATCGCCGACCGACCGCTCGTCGAGTATGTCCCGCTCCAGCGGGTGACAGGGAAGGAGGAAGTGATCACGCAGTGGGCGATGGGGGATGTCGAGCGCGCCGGCCTGATGAAGATGGACTTCCTCGGCCTCCGCTACCTGACCGTCGTCGCCAAGACGATCGACATCATCGCCGAGACCACCGGCCATCGCCCCGATCCGCTCGCCTTCCCGCTCGACGACCAGCCGACGTTCGATCTGTTGTGTCGGGGGGAGACGAAGGGGATCTTCCAGCTCGAGAGCGGCGGCATCCGCGATCTCCTCCAGCGGATGAAGCCCGATCACTTCCGCGACATCGTTGCCGTCAACGCCCTCTACCGCCCCGGGCCGCTCGAGGGGGGTATGGTCGACGACTACGTCGCCGTCAAGCATGGCCGCAAACCGGCCGAGTATGCCCATCCGGTGATGAAGGAGGTGCTCGAGGAAACGCACGGCGTGATGGTCTACCAGGAGCAGGTGATGCGGATCCTAGAGCGCCTCGGGGGGATCGAGCTCTCCAGCGCCTACACCTGCATCAAGGCGATCAGCAAGAAGAAGCTCGAGACCATCGCCGCCTTCCGCGAGCAATTTGTCGCCGGGGCCAAGGCGAAGGGGCTGGCACCGGCCGAGGGGCAGGCGCTGTTCGGCCTGATCGAGAAGTTTGCCGGCTACGGCTTCAATAAAAGCCATTCCACCGCCTACGCGCTGCTGGCCTGGCAGACGGCCTACCTCAAGACGCACCACGCGGTGGAGTTCATGGCGGCGCTCCTCTCCGGCGACATCACCGGCCGCAATTTTAAAAAGAAAGACGCGCTCGTCGAGCACATCGAGGACTGCCGGCGGATGGCGATCGAGGTCGCCCCCCCCGACGTGAATCATTCCACCGCCGACTTCACGGTGGCGTCGGGGCGGATCCTCTTCGGGCTCTCGGCGATCAAAGGCTGCGGCGGCCAGGCCTCGGCCGCGATCGACGCGGAGCGGAAGAAGGCCGGCCTGTTCCGCGATCTCGACGACTTCTGCGGACGGCTCGACTCCAGCGTCGTCAACAAGACCGCCGTCGAGAGCCTTGCCAAGGCCGGGGCCCTCGATTCGCTTTTGGCCGATCGTTCCATGGGGGCCAAGCGCGCCGCGCTGCTGGCCGGCGTCGAGAAGGCGCTTGCGTCCGGCGCCTCGCGCGCGGCCGATCGTAAGAGCGGCCAGAAGAACCTCTTCGATGCCTTCGACGAAGCGCCGGCCGTTGCCACCCCCACCGCTCCGCCGCCGGGGCTGCCGGAGGTACCGCCACTTTCTGACAAGGAGACGCGGTCGTATGAAAAGGAGGTGCTCGGCTATTACGTCCACAGCCATCCGCTGGCGGAGGTTGCCGATCTCCTCGGCGCGATCTGCACCCACGGCACGGCCGACCTCGCCGCGGTGCCCCCCAAGGGAGAGGTGGTGATCGGCGGGATGGTGGCCGCGATCAAGCTCTCCAACACCAAGCAGCCGCGCCCCGGCTCGACCCACACCCGCTACGGGATGTTCGATCTCGAAGACATGGACGGCATCGTGCGCTCGATCTGCTGGCCCGAGGACTATGCCCGCTGCGGTGAAGCGATCCAGGCCGACGCGGTGGTCCTCGTTGTCGGTTCGATCGACCGGCGGGCAGGGAGCGAGGAGACGAACTTAATCGTCAACGAGATCGTCCCCCTCGCCGACGCCTGGCAAAAGCCGGTGAAGCAGGTCACGCTGCGTTTTGCCGAGCCCGGCCACGACGCCGCCACGCTCGAGCGGCTGGCGGAGATTCTGCGGCGCCATCCGGGGAGCGTGCCGCTGCGGCTCGTCCTCGATCTGATCGACGGCCGCCGTGTCCACCTGGAGGCCGACCGCCACGCCGTCGCCTGGACGCCCCAGTTCCAGGCCGAGGTTTCGGGGCTCCTCGGCACCGGCATGATCCGGGCGGCGATTTCGATCCCCCGCACCGGGGGCAGCCGCAACCGTGACGACAACGGCCGGGGGGATGGGCGCCGGTTCTCCGGAGGGCGCTCCCCGGCCCGGACGGGGTGAGCCGGCCGTGGCCGGGTTGAAACTTCCCCGACAATCGGCACGACCGCTCCCCGGTGCAGGGCGGGGGGGAAAAACCGGCGAATCGCCCGCCATTCCCCCCAAGCCTCTCAAAGCCGTTGTCGTCTCCGGGCCGAAGAGAGAAGAGATCCTGGGGGCGAGTCCGCCGACGCGGAGGCTCCCCACACGCCGGTCGTTTGATTGCCGTCAGCTGCGCCGGGGCGTACCCTGCGGAGAGGTTCCGGTCGCCGGAGCCCTGCGGGAATCAAACGTCGGCAGACCGTTCCTCCTTCGCCGGGTACGACCATGTCCAAGCCCCTCGCTGACCGGATGACCCTCGTCCACCGCTTCGCCGCGCTGTTGTCGACGGCGATCGTGGCCCTCGCCGTGGCAGTCGCGCCTGCCGGAGTCGCCTATGCCCAGGGTGGCATGGGTGGCGGCGGCATGGGAATGGACCAGGTAGTCCAGCTCGGCTTCTTGCACCTTTTGGCCAAAGGCGCCGGTGTCCGGGAACTGGTGCATCAGCGAGGTGAACCACCAGGAAAAGCGCTCGGCCCGCCAGACGCGGCGCAGGCAACGATCTGAATAGTAGTCGATACCGGCGCTCGATCGTTCCAGATAAAAATCGCGCAGCGCTTGGCTCAAGTATTTGACGTCGCTGGCAGCCAGGTTCAATCCTTTGGCGCCGGTGGGTGGCACGATATGCGCAGCGTCACCCGCCAGAAAGAGCCGTCCAAAGCGCATGGGCTCGGCCACAAAGCTGCGCAAGGGCGCAATGC
>JBAWVV010000099.1:0-12527 GCA_037147115.1 Planctomycetia bacterium
CGAGCACCGCGGGCAGCGTGATCTGGGGAATGTCGAGGATCAGATCGACATCCTTCGTATAGCGCGGTCGGGAACGGTACCCTGTCGCGAGGCCGCCAATCAGCGCGTACGGGACATTGGCGCGGGTCAGGACCGTGACCATATCCGTCAGAGCGGCTTCGATCGCGTCGGCAGGTCTGCCGGCATCATCCGCCATGGCGAGCAAACAGATCCTTTTGGATGGCCTGCCAGCGCGTCTCTTCGAGGTCCTCGAGCCGCCGGATCGTATCGCCGCGCGAGGATGACCTTGCTAGCCGCGTGGCCCAGTGCCGCAGGGCAAAGATCTCCCGCCAACGCTCGGCGGCCGGGAGAGCCTGAAACCACCGCGCAGCGGCGGCGATCACGTCGCGCTGGTCGGGAAAAACCACGCTGTTTTCGGCTGGCAGGAAGGGGGCTGGCATGCGCACCTCGGGGGGGCAGAGCCGGCGACCGGCCCCAACCTTTTTCACTATATCCGAAGCGTTGACGGCCCACAGCCGTCACGACAACCCAGGACCTGCGACGGCTGACACGACAGCCCGGTCCATGGCACCTCCGCACCCACGTCCCGGCTGGCGAGCGGCTCGTGCGTCGGCTGGAAAGCCGTCCGGGCTTCCGGGGGCGGTCCCGGAACGCCTCCCTTATCAAGCTGGAGTGGCGGTTTTTTAGGTGCGATAGAAGAAGGCGCCGCAGTCGAGCCCGGGAAAGAGTCGGCCGATGTCACGATCGGCATCGATGGCGACCCGCAGGGCCGGAAAGAGGTCAGGCAAGGACTGCCGCTGAACGGTTTCGGTCTTGTTGCTTTGACGCCTGCTGCACATGCAGGCATAATGAAGGCATCCCATGAATCAAATGACGGTCCGCAACATTCCCGCGGCGGTTGAGGCACGGCTTCGGACGATGGCCGATCGCCTCGGTTTGAGCCTCAATCAGACGGTGATCCGCCTGCTGGAGGCGGCGACTGGGGGAAGGGCCGACACGCCGAAGCGTGATCTCTCGCAGATCGCCGCCCGGTGGAGCGACCGCGAGGCCGACGCCTTTGATCGGGCGACGGCGCCCTTTGAGTCGGTCGACGAGGAGGTTTGGCGGTGATCCGCCTCTGCCTCGACACCACCGCCTACAGCCGGTTGATGCGCGGTCAGCCGAAACTCCAGCAGCGGCTCGAGGCCGCGGACGAAGTGCTGCTCCCCGTGACCGTGCTCGGAGAGTTGTACGCTGGATTCGAAGGCGGAAGTCGACTGGCGGAGAATCTGGCGCTGCTCGCCGCATTCCGCAGCCAGCCTGGCGTCGCCGTTATCGATCTCACCGACAACATTGCGCAGCGGTATGCGGCGATCGTGATGTCGCTCAAGAAGCAAGGCACGCCCATTCCGACAAACGACATCTGGATCGCGGCGGCAGCGCTTGAGAATGGCGGTCGGATCATCGCGTACGACAACCATTTCGAGGCCGTTCCAGGCTTGATGGTCGAAGCCCCGTAGCCGCAAAGAAGCCAGGAGCGGAAGCGACCGCCGCGTGCGGTCGGGCCGGCACTTTATCCACAGCCTGCCAACGCCCTCGCTCCGGCGGGGAAGCCGGCGGCGATCTGGGAGAGCGAGAGCCCGGCATAAGGGATAGCGGAGCCTGCTTTTTCGCCGGCGGGGCAAGTTCTGCCTGGCGACGTTTCTGATCGGAGTGCTTCCTCGAGACCCTGCAGGCAGCCTCCGTGGGCACTCACTATAATAAATCTGCCCGAAAAGGAACGGGCGCCGTCTGGCACGATGTCGTGGCCCGGCAGCGTCACCGTTCACGGGGCGGGGAGCCGTGCCGGCGGTTTTTGGGCCGGGACTCACCCAAAGCCGCAAGGACCGAATCCGATGCTTGTCCGAAACGTGCTCCTTTTTGCCGCTTGCCTTGGCTTCGGTCGTGCCGTTCACAGCGCCGAGCCGTTTGAAGCGTTTTTGGAGAAGCACTGCGTCCGCTGTCATGGCCCGCAGAAGGAAGAGGGAGATATCCGGATCGACCGGCTGTCGCGCGATTTCAAGGCAGGCTTAGACAGCCACACCTGGGCAGAAGCCCTCGAGAGGGTCAACAGCGGAGAAATGCCTCCGGAGACGGAACCCCGTCCAACACAGGCGGAGATCGAGGCGTTCGTCACGAATCTCGATTCGCTCATCAAAGAGGGTCGGGCAGCGCGCATGGCAACGCGGCCGGCGGTGGTGCACTATCGGCTCAGTCGTAAGGAATATCAGAACACGGTCTATGACCTGCTCGGTGTGCGCTACGATCCGGCCAAACCAGGCGAGCTGAACGAAGACACGCTGTGGCACGGCTTCGAGAGGATTGGGTCGGAGCTATCGCTTTCGGCGTCCCATGTCGATCGCTACTACCGCGCGGCGGGGCTCGTGCTGGATCGTGCCTTTCCTGTTTCATCGGGCGAGGCTCGCAAGGTTCGCAAGACCGCCGCCGAGCTTCGTTACAACGGTGGGAAGGCTCAGCAGGTCATACTCGACCGGTTCGGTATCAAGCGACCTCTGCGGCATCTGCTCTATCCGGGCAACGTGCATGAAGCGCTCTCGCCGAACTGGTTTAGCGCGGTCGGTCCGGAGCACAGCGGACTTTACAAAGTCCGCATTCAGGCCAGCGGCATTCGTCCGATCGACGGCCAAACAGCGCACCTCAGCATCGGCAAGCGGACCGGAGAAGAGACGGTCGACGGACTCATCGAGTTCGACATCACGGCTCCCGAGGACAGCCCGCAAGTGCATGAGTTTGAAGTGTTTCTGGAAATGCCAATGTCGCTCGACGTCTGTGTTGTGGCGACCGATGTCGTTGATCGTCGAGCTGGGGCTGCCTTCCGCAACGCACTCAACGGCGGCGGCTACCTCTTCACGCATAGTAGTGAATCACGACTGCTCGAGCCGAACGCTCCGCAGATGTTCGACGATCGGGGAAATGGACTCTTTTCTACGGTGCTGTTGGATTGGATCGAGTGGGAGGGACCGCTGGAAACCGAGGCGGAAAGATCGCGACGCAGCGGTCTGCTGCCAACCGACGACGCGACGATCGAAGTCGTCTCCGAGCACTTGCAGCGGTTTGCCGAACGAGCATGGCGCAGAGCGGTTAAGGAGGACGACCTATCGGATTACTTGCAAGCCTATCGATCGGAACGTGATGCCGGTGAGAAGCCTGCCGACGCGTATCGAGTCGCACTGCAGGGAGTGCTCACCTCACGGCACTTTCTCTATCTCGTGGAAGGTGACCCGGTCGCCCGCGAACGGCTCAACGATTCAGAACTCGCGTCGCGACTGTCGTACTTTCTCTGGAGTTCGATGCCCGACGCTGGGCTGCTCGCCGCAGCGCGAAACGGTGCTCTGCAAGGCGACGGGCTGAGGAAAGAAGTCGACCGGTTGCTCGCTGACGGCAAGACGAATCGCTTCATCAACGACTTCGTGCGGCAATGGCTGCAACTGCATCGGTTGGGCATGTTCCCGCCGGATAAGAAACTGTATCCGACGTATGACGCATGGCTCGAAACGAGCCTGCGTGCCGAGCCCGCCGAGTTCTTTCGCGAGATGTTCGCGAACAACATGCCGGTCGACAGTTTTATTGATTCCGATTGGACGATGGCCAATGCGCGGCTGTGCGACTTCTACGGTCTGCCCGAACCGATTCCGGGCGGCTTTCAGCGAGTCGCTCTCAAGCCGGAAGATCATCGAGGCGGACTGCTGACGATGGGCGCGGTGCTCGGGCTGACCTCGGATGGAACTCGACATCGACCGGTGCATCGCGGTGTGTGGGTCAGCGAAGCGATCTTCAACAAGACCCCGCCTCCTCCACCGGCCAACGTCGATCCGATCGAACCGATTCCTCCGACAGGAAACAAGATCACGATCCGCCAGCGAATCGAAGCTCACGCCAAGAATGCCAGTTGTGCCGCGTGCCATCGCAACATCGACCCGCTGGGATTGGCGTTCGACGAATACGACGCCGTTGGCCAATGGCGCACTCGGGAGCTCGTGCCAACGGGCATCGGCGAAGATCCTCTGGTGGACGCCTCCGGGGAGTTGCCTGATGGCCGCTCGTTCAATCACTCGATTGAATTCAAAAAGCTGCTCATCGAAGACCGCAGCCACATCGCCAGAGCCTTTATCGAGCACCTCTGCACCTATGCCCTCCGCCGAGTGCTTACGGTCGATGATCAAGACGACATAAAGCAGATCGAAGCCGAAGCGAAGAAGAACGAGTACCGAGTCAAAGATATCATCCGCGCCGTTGCAATGTCCGATTTGATCCGCAAACGCTGATAAACTCTGATAAGGAGAACCTCGGTGAGCAATTTCCTTTCGCAATCCTGGTTGATTGATCGGCGACACGCACTGCGGACGTTGGGTACTTGCATCTCGCTGCCGTTCCTCGAGTGCATGGTTCCGTTGCGGGCGGCTGAGGCGAAGACAGAGAGCCCGAAGCGCAGTGCGTTCGTCTATCTCGCCAACGGTGTGCACTCGTTGAACTACCAGATCACCACACCGGGGCGCGATTACCAATTCGCGCGATCGCTGAAGCCTTTGGAAAAGCATCGGGAAGTGATGACCCCGATCAGCGGGCTGTATCATCCCGGCGCCCTGAGCCATCACCACAACTGCATTTCGGTGTGGCTGACCGGTGGTAAACTCGGTCCCTCGGACAAGAACACGATCTCCGTGGACCAGAAAATGGCCGAGATCACTGCTCAGCACACGCGCTATTCGTCAATGGAGATTGCCCTCACGGGAGATTCACTTGGCTGGACGGCTGACGGCGTGCGGCTGCCTTCGATGCGTCGTTGCAGCGAGATCTTCGCCTCGCTGTTTGAAGAACCCAAAGGCGGTAAGGCAGCCCAGCGGCGCGCCCTGCGTCACAAAGGGAGCGTGCTCGACGCCAACCTCGCGGAAGTGCGGCGGCTCGAACAGGCTCTAGGAGCGGCGGATAAAGGACGGCTCGATCAATACCTGACCTCGGTTCGCGAAGCGGAAGTTCGTACGCGACGGGCCGATGCGTGGCTCGATACTCCCCCGCCGAGCATCGCTGACGACGATCGCAAGCGAACCAATCGCGACATCCCTCACACGCAAGCAGGCGACTACTTCCGCACCGTCTATGACTTAATTGTGCTCGCCTTTCAGACCGATGCGACGCGAGTAGCGACCTTCAGCTTGGGCGGCGAAGGCGATGCGTTCGCGATCCCAGAGATCGGCATCACCGAATCGCGGCATCAACTGAGCCATCACGGCGGCGACGCGGGCTACATGGAGAAACTCACGAACTACGACACCTTCGCCATCGAGCAATTCAGCTATTTCCTTACCCGTCTCGCGGAGACGAAAGACCTCAACGGCAGGCCGCTGTTGAGCTCGACGATGTCGCTCTTCGGCAGCGGTATGTCCTACGGCCACAGCCACGGCAACGCGAACCTGCCTCTTTTGCTCGCCGGTGGCTCGGACCTCGGCCTCAAGCACGGCAGCCATCTCGATTTTAATCAAGGTCACTTTAAGGGTTACAACCTCGATAATCCCGGTGAGCACTATTCACTCTGCAGCCGCCCTGCCAATCCTAATGCGCACATGAGCAACCTGCTGCTGTTGATGGCGCAGCGAATGGGCGTCGAGACCGACACGTTCGGCGATAGCAATACGATGATCGAGCTGTGATCGTGTGTGTATTCCTGCCTTCAGGAGTGTTGCTGCGATCTGCTTCCGTGCACCGCCAAAAGATGTGAAAAAAATATGAGTCTTGAACCAAGTCACTTCGATCCATAAGTTCGGCACGAAAAAAACACAATGCACAAAGTACTCTGGCTCGCGGCGCTCCACCTCGGGCTTTCCTACTTCAGTAGTCTTGTTGCAGCCGACGAGCCGTTCCGTCCCGAGACGGGGCAGTTTCCGGCGCTGGAAAAAGCACACACCTATCGGGGCGTACTGGCGTTTGCAGACCATGCCAATCGGCGCGGCAGTCTTCGCGTGGAAACGCCCGGTGAATTCTTCCGAAATGCTCCGCATCCATTCGCCATGCTTCCTTACGGTATCGTGAGGTATCACGGAGCGCCGGCGGATCTACGAGACGTCCCACTCAGCACCGTCATGCATGTGCGAGCGTTCCTTCCCCCCGACCCGGAGACCTCCTCCGTGCCGGTAATCCAGAGTGGTAACCCCGAGCGGCCGGCTGAGAATCACGTCATTCTCCTCGAAGATGACCCAAGTTTCTGCCTGCGGGAAGGCATGGTGTGGAAGCTGAAGGAGGTTGAGGTCCAAGCGAATCAAGCGCTGATCACGGCCACCCGTGAGCCCCGAGCCGTCGGTGACGGCAGAGCCAACGTTGAAATGCTGACGGTCAACGCCGCTACGCGATTGTGGCGCGGCCGCGAATGTCTCAATTCCGAGGACCTTATCGCAGAAGGCCTTTGGCCTGCGAGCGGAAAGAAGGCCCTCGGCGACGAGGTGGTTCTGCTCGGGTTGACGTGGGAGCCAACGCCCAACGGGGTGTTTCTGCGGTATCATATTTCGGACATCTGGCTCGACGAGGCCGCCATTCAGCGAGCCACCAGGAATCAAACCGAGACACACAAAGCTCTGATTCGCAGCCGCTGGATGCCGGCCTGGGTGGATGCCGTCGAGTACGGTAAGTTCGGCCGAGCGAAGGTGACCGCGACCTTGTTCGGCGGCATGGACGCCTCGCTCTACGCCGACTTTAAAGCTGGCGGGCTAGCCCAGATGAACTCGGTTGAGAACACCTTGAAGCACACCCACGGCGATTACAGCCCCGCTCACATGGCCTCCGGCGGTGTGATCCTGGAAGTCAGCCGGCTTTCGGGCGCCGCCCCGCTGGGCAGCAGCGGCATTCAGATCCGTTTCGAGACGGACCAGATCATCGAAGGCATCCGCCCAGGGCGCGTCGTCCGCGTCCGACCCACGAGCTGGCCTCTGGTCAATTTATCTCGTGAAGAATACCTCAGAGACAGCATCGAGGAGCGTTTTCCCAGCCCCGACATCTTCCCGAAGTATTAACCTCCTCGAGATTCCATGGGGAAGGGGAAGTCATCGAACTGGATCTGGAGCCGATCAGATGATTTGCGCGCGAACTGCAAATGGAGAGTTGCGAGTACGACGGCTCGGGAAATCCCTGTCCGCTCTGTCGCTCCTCGCGTGTCTCATGCTCCTTGCGGCCTCGGCCCACGGTGCGGACGGCCTCGCGCAATCGTTTGCCAAGCAGATCCAGCCGTTGCTCGTGAAGACCTGTGGGAACTGTCATGGGAAGGTTCCCACGAATAACGAGCTCGATCTCACGAGCTTCGGCTCCGCCGAGGTGATCCTCGCCAAGCCCAAGCTGCTGGGCGATGTCGCCGAGCGGTTGCGATTGGGCGACATGCCGCCGAAGGACGCGCCGCAGCCAAGTGAGGCCGAGCGCGAACAACTGCTGGGTTGGATCTCGGCGGTGCTCGATGCCGAGGCGGCGGCGAGGGCCGGTGATCCCGGGCAGGTCACGCTGCGTCGGCTGAGCAACACGGAGTACGACAACGCCGTCCGCGATCTGACCGGCGTGGACATGCGGCCCACCGAGGCCCGCGAGTTTCCCGTCGACAGCGTCGGCGGAGAGGGGTTTGCGAATGTCGGAGAGGCGATGCCTGTCACTCCCGAGCTTGTCGAACGCTATCACCAAACTGCTCGTGACGTTGCCGCGCGGGTCGTGCTCCTGCCCAGCGGGTTTCGCTTTTCCCCTTCCACCGATCGCCCGGATTGGACGGAGGAGACTCTCGAGCCGCTCCGCACTTTCCACGCTCGCCATGCCGGACCCAATGGGGAGCCGCCGCTGGCAGCGCATCTCGCCGCGACCTTGAAGCACCGCGACAGGTTCACCCGTGGTGGGGCCGCCAACATCGCTGGAGTGGCCGCCGAGGAAAAACTGAATGCCGCGTACCTGACCGCGCTTTGGGCTGGGCTCTGCGGCTCGACATCCTCGTCGTTACCCTCAGCGGCAGTCGATGCTCGGATGAAGAGGTGGCGGGAGAAGGCAGCCGAGTGGCAAGCCGAGCAGCAAAGACGGCAGGCCTCTTTGCAAAAAGTCGAGTCCCTTTGGTCATCGTCAAAACGCGTTTTCGCGGAGGCCCAGGTTGCAGAAGGGAGCTCTGTTCCCTTCGAGCACAAGGTCTCGGTTGAGCGCGGCGAACTTCTCCTCCTGACCGTGCTTCCGAACGAAAATCACGGGGCCGACAGCACGCTCGTTGAATGGACGATCTGCGAAACCAGCGGCGATCAGCGAACCTGGAGCGTCGCCGATCTGGTGCCCAATCTGCTGAAGGGGAACCCGTGGTTGGACAAGCACGGGGCCCGTTGGAGCTTTCTGGAAACCACATCCGCTCCGGTGTTCCTCATCGAGCGACGCGACAGCAGCGCGGGACGGGCCGAGGTGAAATCGTGGAGCCTGGGTTCCGAACCCTCGGTCTTCGTGAATTCTGCCGCAGAGGATTTGCAGGTCTGGACGAAGTTGCCCGCTCGATCGGTTTTTGTGCATCCGGGACCGAAACGCCCCGTGGCTGTCGCCTGGACGAGTCCGATCGATGGTGAGTTATCGGTCTCAGGCCGCGTCGCCGACGCTCACCCCGGCGGTGGTGATGGGGTCTCGTTCGAGCTGTCGCATGTCGCGGCTCCGGACTTGGGGCAGGCGCTGTCTGATCTGGGCAGTGCGTCCAAGGATATGCCGGATCCCGGTCTGGCGCCGGCCATACTCGACATCATTCGAGATACGTGGCGGGTGGCAACCACCGATCCGGCACCGGTCCTGGAAGCGATCAAGGCCGCGCAGGACCAGTTGTTTCAAGGCAACTACAAAAAGAATGCGGCCCTCGCGGTCGGTAACGGCTTCCCTGCTTGGGAGGAGCTGCGCCGCGTGGTCGCGCGCGAGCGGGTCCAAGGTGCCGCGCGTGAACCGCTCTTCCGCATGGTCGCGTTGCCAGCTCAACCCGACACCTTCGTGATCTGGGACCGGCTGCGATTGGAGGGTGGTGACGGTCCACCGCTGGTGTTTGCGGAACATCCAGAGTTGGCGCGAGTCGTTGAGCAAGCTTCGGGATTGAAGTTCGGCCAGCATCCGCAGGGTCGACCGGTGCCGAAGTCTGCCTTGGTCACGGCCGCCGGTACCGAGGTCATCATCGATCTGACGAAGCTCCCTGCAGATCTGCTGAAGGCGCTCACGCTGCCTCGGTTTCTCCGCGCCGATGTCAGCCTCGACGAAGCGAGTCCAGAAACCGCCTCGGTTCAGGCTTTCCTGATTGCTGCGACAGGTGGTGGCGGCAATCTGGCCGAACCAATCGCCATCGCTGAAGTGGGTGACCCGCATGCCGCGCAGATCGTGCATCCGCGCGTCGCCACCGAACAAGCCCGGCAGACCGCGGAGTTTCGCGCCCTCTTCCCGCCGGCCGTCCTCTTTCAACCGATCATCCCGCGAGACGCCCAGGGGAGCGTGTTCTTGTACCGCCGAGAGGACGATCCGTTGCGTCGGCTGCTGCTCGATGAAGTGGGCCGGGCCGAGCTCGACCGGCTGTGGAGCGAGCTGGAGTTTGTCAGCGAGCAAGCGCTCGCCACCCCGATCGCGTATGAGGGACTCGTGCAGTATTACCGCAAGCCGAACGACGGCGCGCGGGTCATGTTCTTCTACATCCAACTGTTCGAGGAACAGATCGAACGAGAGGCGAGAGACTTTCTCGCGGCTCAGGTCGTCGCGGAATCGAGGCACCTTGAGGCGCTGCTTGCCTTCGCCGCGCGCGCCTGGCGACGGCCGCTTGCCGCCGATGAAAGCGAGGCGATTCTCGCTTCCTACCGTGCCGACCGCACTGAGGGTGTCAAACATGATCCGGCGTTCCGTGCCGCTCTGGCCCGGGTCCTGTCGTCGCCCTGGTTTCTCTATCGAGTGGAAGAACCCGCGTCGGGGCCTCGCTGGCAGCCGGTATCGGGTGACGAATTGGCGACGCGGCTGAGCTTCCTGCTGTGGGATTCGATTCCCGACGACGAGTTGCGGGCAAATGCCGCGCGGCTCCACGAGCCTCCGGTTATGGAAGAACAGCTGCGACGTATGTTGAAGGACGCCCGGATGCGGGGCATGGGCGCGGAGTTCGGTGCCCGTTGGCTCGGCGTGCGGGACTTCGTCACCAACCACGGTCGGAACCTGAAGCAATTCCCCGAGTTCACGCCGGCCGTGCGCGACGCGTTGGCCGAAGAGCCGGTGCGGTTCTTCGCCGATATGCTCGTGAATGACCGTCCGGTCGCCGACGTCATTGCCGCCGATGCAGTCGTTGCGAACGATGTCCTCGCCCAGCACTACGGAATCCCCGGCGTGACTGGTCCCCAGTGGCGTCGCATCGAGAAGGTGGCAGCCTACGGACGCGGCGGGTTGCTCGGCTTTGGTGCGATGCTCGCCAAGCAGTCAGCGTCGTCCCGTACGAGCCCGGTCAAACGTGGTGCGTGGGTGGTTCAATTGGTTGGCGAGCGGCTGCCGAAGGTTCCGCCCGGCGTGCCACCGCTGCCGGAGACTCCACCCGACGGATTGAGCGTGCGCGAGATCACCGAGCGGCATCGACAGGATGCAGCCTGTGCCGGTTGCCACGTCCGCATCGATCCTTACGGCATGACGCTTGAACAATTCGACGCTCTTGGCCGACTGCGGCCCGGCAAAGATCTGAAGCCTGGCGATGCCAGGGCAACCACGCGTGACGGGGTCGAGATCGATGGCTTCGCCGGCCTGCGAGACTACATCGCTGGCCCGCGGCGCGAGGACTTGTTGCGGGAGCTCGCTCACAAACTGACCGGCTACGCGCTGGGCCGCGCTGTGCAGCTTTCCGATCGGAAGCTGGTCGACGAGCTGACGAGAACCATGGTCGACGGCGGCCACTGGTCGGATGTCTTGCTCATCATGGTTCGGAGCGAACAGTTTCGCTGCATTCGCCCAGCGGCCACTGCGGCTGCCACATCCCCTTGACCCTCACGAACGGACGTTTCTATGCGCACCGAACCGGCTCCCAACGTTTCGCGACGTACCCTGCTGCATGGGCTCGGCGTTTCGATGGCCCTGCCTTGGCTGGAATCGCTGTCCTTCGCTGCGGCCGGGGGAACCGACACAGCCTCCCAACCGCCGACCCGCACGCTCATCACTTTCACTGGCATGGGCTTTCACTCGCAGCATTGGTGGGCCAAGGGCGAGGGAGCGGGCATGGAACTCGGGCCGTGTCTGAAGCCGCTCGAGCCGTGGAAGGAGCGGATGGTGTTCCTCCGCGGCTTGTGGAACGAGCAGGCCAACAAAGGCGCCATCCACTGCATGCAGACAGGAAACATGCTCAGCGGCGCGCCGTTGTCGGGGGCCGAAGTCCGCACGGGCGTGAGTTTTGATCAGTTGATGGCTCAACGGATTGGCGACCGCACGCGGATCCCCTCGCTGGTGCTAGGCTGCGAAGGACCGATTCCTGGACTCCAGGACGGGCTTCCCTTGCTCTATAGCTCGCACATTTCGTGGAGCACGGCGGTGTCGCCGACCTGGACGGAAACGCGCCCGGCGCTGGCCTTCGACCAGCTGTTCCGCACCGAGCCCAACCGGGGCGACCGCCGAGTCGTTGATGCCGTGCTTGAAGACGCTCGGTCGCTTCGTCAGCGGCTCTCCGTCTCGGACCGACAGCGGTTCGAGGAGTACCTGGGCAGCGTTCACGAGATTGAGGGACGCGTCAAGCGGGCCGGCCAGGAGCGCGAGGCCGACGGCTGGACCCCGAGCCTAGCCGCCCCCGATCGTCCGCGACCCGCTGATGGCATTCCCGCTGAGATCCCGGACTACTGGAAACTCATGAACGACATCGTGCTTCTGGCCTTCCGCACCGACACCACCCGGATCGCGACCCTCAAGTATTGCAACGATGGCTCTGCCGAAACGCACACTCACTGCGGCGCCAAGGATCAGCATCACCAGATGAGCCACACGCAGCCGCCGGAACTCATCCCACTCAACCAGTTCTTCATGGCCCAGCTGGCTTACCTCTGCGAGCGAATGTCAGAGGTCAAGGAAGGGGACCGCACATTACTCGACAATACGACTATCGCGCACTGCTCGAGCATGCTGCACGGCAGTCACGACGCCAATCAATTGCCGATCGTCTTGCTCGGTGGGGCGGGCGGCAAGCTCCGCGGCGGCCGCGTGCTCGACTACCTCGATGCTTCCAACCGGCGGATGTGCAGCCTGTTTCTCAGCCTGATGGAGTGGGGTGGTTTGGAACTCGACCGCTTCGGTGATTCGACCGAGCGGTTGACAGGCATTTGAACCGGCTGCGGGGCAGCCGGGAGAGCCAGTCCGTTGGAGATTCTCACCTTGTCGATGAGGCCGTCGAAGGTCGGACGGTTTTCGTTCGGGCAGTTGCCGATCGTGACCGTCATGCCCGGTCCGGCAAGAGAGCCACCGGGGCGGACGGAGGTCGTGATGGAGGCGACCGAGACGCCGTCGACCCAGAAGCTCATCGCACC
>JBAWVV010000100.1:0-12474 GCA_037147115.1 Planctomycetia bacterium
GAATCATGCCACCGAGGTCTCGAAGCTCCCCAAACTCGTCACCCGGGCCGGCCAGATCTTCGACGTGCAAACGGTCGAGGAGGACGTCCGCACCCTCCACCGGAGCCGGAAGTTCGTCGATGTCCGCCCGAAGACGGTGCGGGTCGCCGAGGGAGTCGTGGTGATCTTCCAGGTCGTCGAGCGGCCGATGCTCCGCTACGTGAAGTATGTCGGCAACGAGCGAGTCACCACCCGGACGCTGCGGAAGAAGGCGGAGATCGACGTCGGCGACGCGATGGATCCGTATGTCGTCGAGGAGGCCCGCCGCCGGCTCGAAGCCCATTACCACGAGAAGGGCTTTGACAGCGCGAAGGTGACGACGGTCGAGGGGAGCAAGCCCAGCGACAAGGGGGCCGTGTTCCTCGTCGACGAGGGGAAGAGCAAGAAATCGCTGTGGACGAACTTCGTCGGCAACACGATCGCCAGCGACGCCCGGCTGATGACACAGATCAAGTCGAAGCCGGGCATCTTCTGGCTCATCGGCGGCGAGATCGACCGCGACAAGATTGACCAGGACGTCGATCTGATCACGGCCTACTACCGGAGCCTCGGGTTCTTCCAGGCGAAGGTCGGCCGCGAACTCCAGGTGGTGCACGGCGGCGGCCGCGACTGGACGCTGCTGACGTTCGTGATCAACGAGGGGCCGCGCTACAACATCCGCAACATCTCGTTCATCGGAAACAGCAAGTTCAAGAGCGAGTTCCTCGCCCGCGACCTCAAGCTGAAGAGCGGCGAGCCTTTTAATCAGTCGAAGATGGATGCCGACCTCGGGCTGATCCGCGACATCTATGGCGGCCGCGGGTTCGTGTTCGCCGACATCCGCGCCGATCCCCGGTTCCTCGAGCAGCCGGGCGAGCTCGACCTCGTCTACAACGTCGCCGAGGGGCAGCGTTACCGGGTCGGGAAGATCAACGTCCGCATCCGCGGCGAGCATCCCCACACGCGCCACAGCACAATTCTTAATCGGCTCTCGCTCCGGCCAGGGGACATTCTCGACATCCGCAAGCTCCGCGACGACGAACGGCGGCTGAAGTCGAGCAGCCTGTTCGCCGCCGATGCCGCCAAGGGGGACGGTCCGCGGATCGTCTTCAGCAAGCCCGACGACGACGATCAGCAACTGGCCCGCGATCCGAAGCGCCCCGGTTTCCGTGGGCAGAGCCCCGACGGCGCGGAGCCCGGGGATGCTGTCATCGACCTCTTCCTCGAAGGGGAGCTTCCGCCCAACACGGACGCGGCGAGCGATGGCCAGTTCGTCGCCCCCGCCCCTGCTAGCCCTTCTCCGGCCCCCCCGGCCCGGGGCACGGGCTCGGTGTGGCGCGGGCAAAGCCCGCCGCCGGTCTACGCCCAGCCGGCTCCCTACGCCCAGCAGCCGGTGCAGCCGTTCGGCCAGCCGGCTCCCCAGCAGCCCGGTCAGCCGGTTGTGCCGGGCTCGCTCCCTCCGCGCTATGCCAATCAGCCGGGCTATACCCCCCAGCCTGCCGCTGCCCCACCCGGGGCGACCCCGTGGGGCGGGACGGCGCTGGCGCCGACCGGACCGGAGGCAGTCGACTACGGCCGCACCGCCGCGCCGCAGCAGCCGGCCTATGTCGCCCAGCAGCCGGTGGCACCGGGTTATCCGGCGAACCCTTCGGCGGCCTTCCAGCCCGGAGCTGTGGCCCCGGCCCCCTGGCAGCCGCAGGCCCAGGTCCTTCCGCCTCCGCAGGCAGGCTTCCCGGGGCAACCACTTCCCCCGGGCTTTCAGCCAGGAGTCGCCGGGTTTGCCGAGCCGCCGCAGGTGTTCCCCGGCCAGGAGCCGTATGTGGTCGTCGATGTCGACGCCGAGGAAACGCAGACCGGCCGCCTCATGATCGGTGCCGGCGTCAACTCCAACGCCGGTCTCGTCGGCAACATCGTCGTTGACGAGCAAAACTTCGACATCACCCGCTTGCCGCGGAGCTGGGACGACATCCGCAACGGCACCGCCTTCCGCGGCGCCGGTCAGCGCTTCCGCCTCGAGGCCGCCCCCGGCACGCAGCTGCAGCGCTACACGGCCACGTTCCAGGAGCCCTACCTCTTCGACACCCGGATCGGGCTGTCGACGAGCGCGTCGTACTACACCCGGGCGTTCTACGACTGGGCCGAGTCGAGGGCCGGCGGGCGCGTCGGCCTCGGCTACCAGTTCGCCTTTGCCCCCGATCTCTCCGTCAACGCCGGCTTTCGCGGGGAGAGCGTCGATGTCTTCCGACCCCGTGTCTACGCACCGAAGATCCAGGAGATGCTCGGCACGAACTCCGTCTACGGCTTCAGCACGGGCATCGTCCACGACACCCGCGACAGCCCCTTCCTCCCCACCCAGGGGCATCTGGTGACGTTTGAGTTCGAGCAGGTCATCGGCACGTTCGTCTACCCCCGTGGCATCCTCGAGGGGCGCCAGTACTTCCTCTTGAACGAACGCCCCGACGGCTCGGGCCGCCATGTTCTCTCGATCGGCTCGGTGCTCGGAATGTCGGGCCCCAACACCCCTGCCTACGACAACTTTTACGCCGGTGGCTACAACACCCTTCGCGGCTTCGTGTTCCGCGGGGCGAGCCCGCGGCAAAACGGGGCGATCATCGGCGGTCCGTTCGAGTGGCTCAACACGGTCGAGTACCTGTTTCCGATCACCGCCGACGACACCCTGCGGGGCGTCGTGTTCACCGACTTCGGTACCGTCGAGTCGAACGTCAGCATCAACCAGATGCGCGTCTCGCCCGGTTTCGGCTTGAGGATCACACTGCCGGCGATGGGCCCGGCCCCGATCGCGCTCGACTTCGCCGTCCCGGTCGTCTTCGCCCAGGACGACAGCCAGCAGCTGTTCAGCTTCTTCGTCGGCTTCGCGCGGTGACGACGCGGCCCATTGACCCGGTCGACCCCGACATGCCCGACGCAAAAACCCGAGCTGGCGCTGCCCCGCAACGGATCCTCGTTGTCCGCACCCGCTTTGTCGGTGACACGGTGCTGGCGATCCCGTTCCTGCGGAACCTCCGCCGGCATTTTCCTTCCGCCCGGATCGACGTCCTCGTCGAGAAGGGGGCGGGGAGTGTCCTCGCCGACTGCCCCTCCATCGACGAGCTGATCGTTGCTCCGGCAGCGCCGCGTTCTCGCAGCCCGCTTGCGGGGTTGCGGGCCAATGCGGCCTGGCTGCGGGCCCGGCGGTATGACCGGGCCTATGTTCTGAAGCGGTCGGTGTCGAGCCTCCTCCCGGTGTGGTTGGCCGGGATTCCGCACCGCGTCGGCTTTGCCGAGCAGGGAGGGGGCTTGCTCCTCTCGCGCGCGGTCAGAATCCGCGAACACCGGCACGAGGTGGAGGTGTTCCTCGACCTCCTCCGGGCCGATTCGATCCCGGTCGACGACGGCCACAACGAGAACTGGGTGGCCGACGATGCGGGGCGGAAGGTCGACGCGATCCTCCGCGATCGCTCTCCCGGACGGGCCAGGGTGTTCGTGGCTCCCCGTTCGACGGCGGTGGAGAAGGAATGGCCGGTGGAGCGGATGGCCCGGGTCGTGGCCTGGCTCGTGGTGAATCGTGGCTGCGACGTCTTCTTCTGTGGCGCGCCGCGCGACATGGGAATGCACGAACGGATCGCCGAGTTGGCCGGTCACGCCGGAAGCGGCCGCGTCCATGATCTCACGAAGGATCTCGATCTCCGCCACACCGGCGCCCTCCTGTCGCGGATGGATCTCTGCCTCGGGATCGATACCGGTCTCCTCCATGTCGCGGCCTCGCACGGCGTGCCGGTGGTAGCGCTGTTTGGGCCGACCGATCCGAACCAATGGTGCCCGTGGGGAACAGAGGTCGAGGTGCTCCGCTCATCACGGACGGTGAAGCCGCTCTCCCAGCAGCTCCACGAATCGCTCTTCCCCGCCACGGTCGCAGGCCTCCGCTGGCCGACTGGCGTCGCCGACATTCATGACATCGATGTCGACGACGTGATTGCGGCGATCGAGCGATTGCTCGCCGGACGCAGCCGCGCGGCGGGGTGACGGCAGCGAACTCGCAAGCGCGCCGCGGCACCGGAAGCGACCGCTTACCAGATGTCGGCGAGGCGGATGCTCAGGCCGCCGGAGAGCGTCGTGACTGGATCCGTCTGCGGCTCGAGACGGTAGACGCCGTCGATGAGCCGATAGCATTCGAGGCGCTGGTTGTCGGGATCGGCAATCCAGTATTCTGCCACGCCGGTTCGTTCGTAGAGCTGTTTTTTGAGCGTGGTGTCGGTGGCAGCCGTCGATGGGGACAGGATCTCGACGACGAGATCGGGAGCGCCATTGATTTTCGTGGGAGTGATCATGCGCGTGCGGTCCTTGAGCACCACCACGAGATCGGGTTGAACGATGTCGTGCTCCGTGATTTGCACATCGACCGGCGCGTTGAAGACGAGACCGATGCCGGCCAACTCGACCTGCATGTAGAGCTGATGCTGGAGCCGTTTGGAGACCGTCTGGTGGCTCGTGGACGGCGCCGGCGTCATGAGGTGGCCTCCGTCGATGATTTCGTGCCGCCATCCGTCGTCGGGAAAGCAGCAGTACTCCCGGTAGCCGAGCTTGGCCCGCGGGGCCCGTGCTGGCGTCGACGGGCTCATGTCGGTGGCCACGACGATACTCCTCGCACCGAGTTCTCTTCTGCAGGCGAATCCACGACAAAAAATTGTATACGTCGGTTCAGGTACGGTCAATTTCGTCGAGGCCACCCCGCCGAGGGGGGCGTTCAACGCGCCGCCGCCGTGCCGGCCACGAAGCCGCTTGCCCAGGCCCACTGGAAATTGAAGCCTCCGATCCGGCCGTCGACGTCGAGGATCTCACCGGCGAAGTGGAGGCCGGGGCAGATCCGGCTCTCCATCGTGTCGAGCCGCACTTCGGAGAGGGGCACTCCGCCTGCCGTGGCCTCGGCGATCGTGAAGCCGCGGTCGCCGACCACCGGCAGCTCCATTCCCTTGATCACCGTCACGAGCCGGCGCCGTGCCTCACGGGGGAGGTCTCCCGTCGGCGGCGCGGCGGCCGCGGTGCACAGCTGCCGCGCGAGGCGTTCGGTGAGATGCTGGCGGAGAACCGGGAGGGCGCCTTTAGCTCCGCTGCCGAGGAGCATCTGCTCGACTCCGTCGGCGGGGGTGGCGGGGAGCCAGTCGAGGAGGAGCCGCGCTCCCGGATCGGTGACGCGCGAGACGAGCCAGTGCCGGCTGACGTCGAGCGTGGCGGGGCCCGACAGGCCGGTGTGGGTGCAGAGCGTGCTCCCCAGGCTCGTCGCCACCGGCTTCCCCTGCGAGGAGACGAGTGTGAACCGACAGGGGAGCGCGAGGCCGGTGAGAGCACGGATGAAGTGGTCGGCCGGGAGCACCAGGGGGACCAGTGACGGGACGACCGGCGCCGTGATCGAGTGACCGAGCATCGCCGCCAGCGCGAAGCCGGAGCCGTCCGATCCCGACTTCGGCAGCGACTTTCCGCCGGTGCAGAGAATCACCTTCCGGGCGCTGAGCGGGCCAGCGGTGGTATCGATCCGGAGGCGCTCGCCCTCGCGCTCGATGCGAGTCACCTTCGCCGGATGATGCAGCGCTACCCCCGCCGCCCCCGCTTCCCGGAGGAGCGCGTCGAGGATCGAACGGGCCGAATCAGACTCGGGGAAGAGCTTGCCGGTGTCGGCCTCCCGGTAGAACACGACCCCGGAGGAGGCGAAGAAGGCGATCGTCTGCTCGACGGTGAACCGGCCGAGCACCTTGCGGATCGCCGGGGAGGTGCTGCCGGCGAAGTCGCGCTCGTCGACCCGCCAATGGGTGACATTACACCGGCCCCCCCCCGACACGAGGATCTTCGCCCCGAGCTTCCGGGCTCCGTCGATGCCGACGACCGTCGCCGTCGTTCCCGCGGTCGCTTGAGCCCGCCCGGCCCAGGTCGCGGCGAAGAGTCCGGCGGCCCCGACCCCGACCACGGCGACGTCGGTTTGCGTCGGAATCCGGGGGGGATCCGGGGGAGCCGACTCCGGGGCGGTTTCGCGGGGTAGAGTCATGGTGCTAGAGTTTGACGGCTGCGTAGGGTCTGCAAGGGGTCGGCGTAGGGCCGGCCCGTGGAGAATCGACACGTTCAGGCGCCATGATGACGCGTCAGCACTGCACCACCACCACCACGATCGACCGGGTGCCTCTGGGCCCCGGGGCGGTTCAGCGTGTGTCTGGGGCGGCCCAGCCGGGCGGGGCTTGCTGGCCGGGAAGTTCGTGGGGGATCGTGGCCTGGGTCGGGGGAGTGGTGGCGGTAACGATCGGCTTGGCCGGTTCCTCTTCGTCCGCCGCCGAAGCCCCAATCGATTTCAACCGTGACATCCGGCCGATCCTTTCAGAAAACTGCTTCTACTGCCACGGGCAGGATGGCAACAAGCGGCAGGCCGATCTGCGGCTGGATGACCGCGAGGCGGCGCTGGCCGCTCGGGCGATCGTCCCTGGCGATCCCGGCGCGAGTTCAATCCTCGAGCGAATCCATTCCTCCGACGCCGACGTCGTCATGCCGCCGCCGTCGTCCAATCGCTCGCTCACGGCGGAGCAAAAGGCCCTTCTCGGCCGTTGGATCGCCGCCGGGGCCGAATATCGGAAGCACTGGGCCTTCGAGCCACCGGCCCGCCCCGAAGCGCCGGCGTTGAACCGCGGCGGCTGGGTCCGCAACGGGATCGATGTCTTCGTCCTCGCTGGTCTCGAGGGAACGGGCATCAAACCCTCCCCCGAAGCCGACCGGACGACCCTCATCCGCCGCCTCTCGGCCGATCTGATCGGCATCCCGCCGACGCCCGAAGAGGTTGACGCCTTCGTCACCGACCCCGCTCCCGATGCCTATGAGAAACTCGTCGACCGGCTCCTGGCTAGCCCGCATTATGGCGAGCGGATGGCGCTGCCGTGGCTCGATGCCGCCCGGTACGCCGATTCCAATGGCTTTCAGCAGGACGGCGACACCTGGCAGTGGATGTGGCGCGACTGGGTCGTCAGAGCCCTCAATGCCGACATGCCGTTCGACCGCTTTTCGACCGAGCAACTTGCCGGAGATCTCCTCCCCGATGCGACGGTCGAGCAAAGAATAGCCAGTGGCTTCAATAGGAATCATCTCCTCAATGGCGAGGGGGGGGCGATTGCCGAGGAGCAGAGGTTCAACAACCTCTTCGACCGGGTCGACACGACAAGCACCACCTGGCTCGGCCTGACGCTCGCCTGCTGCCAGTGCCACGACCACAAGTACGATCCGCTCACCCAGGTCGACTACTACCGCTTCCTCGATGCCTTCAACCGGCTCTCCGAGAACGGAACACCGCAGTATTTCTCGAGCCGGATCCGGGTAGCACCGCCGCTGATCGAGCTTCCGACCGAGGAGAACAACGCCCGGATCGCCGACTTCGAAAAACAGATCGCCGCCGCCGACACCGAGGCGTCCCCGATCATCGAGGCTGGTTTTGCCGGCTGGCGGAAGGGGTTGTTGGCGTCGGGGGTGCCCGGCGATTCGGCCGGTCTTCCGGGGGGGCTCCTCGAAAAGCTCAACAAGCCCGAGGGAGAGCGGACGGCCGAGGAGCGGCAGGCGATCGACGCCGACCTGCGGAAGCACTTTGACGAGAAGGTACGGAACGATCTCGTCGGCAAGGTGGCGCCGGTCGAGCGCGCTGCGACGCTGCGGCGCCAGTTGGGCGACTACCGGGCCGACCAGATCCCGCGCGTGATGGTGATGGCCGACGACAAGCCGCGCGAGACGAGGCTCCTCGACCGGGGTGAATATCTGAACCCGACGGGGGAGCCCCTCGGATTCCTCCCGCCGGCCTCCTTCCCACCGCTCCCCGAGGGAGCCGCCGCGAACCGGCTCGGGCTCGCCCAATGGCTCTTCCGCCCCGATCATCCACTCACCGCGCGGGTTCAGGTCAACCGGATGTGGCAGCACTTCTTCGGGCTGGGGCTTGTGAAGACGGTCGAGGACATGGGGGTGCAGGGGGAATACCCGCTCCACCTGCCGCTCCTCGACTGGCTGGCGCTGGAGTTCCGTGACCGGGGCTGGAGCCAGAAGCAGATCCACCGCCTGATCGTGACCAGCGCTGCCTACCGGCAGTCAAGTAGGGTCCGCCCAGACGATCTCGCCAAGGATCCGGAAAACCGCCACTTCGGCCGTGCCGCCCGGTTCCGGATGCCCGCCCCGGTGCTCCGCGACGTGGCGCTCGCCACCAGCGGCCTTCTCGACCGGCGGATCGGAGGCCGGCCGGTCTATCCCTACCAGCCCGACGAGATCTGGGAGGCGCTGGCGATCACGAAGGAACGCGACTTCAGCTACCCGCAGTCGCAGGGGAGCGATCTCAACCGGCGCAGTCTCTACACCTTCTGGCGTCGAACGGTGAGCCCGGCGAACATGTTCGACGCCGCCAACCGGCAGACCTGCCGCGTCCGCACCGCCACTACCAGCACGCCGCTCCACGCCCTCACGACGCTCAACGATCCGACCTGGGTGGAGGCGGCGCGGGTCCTGGCAGCCGCCGCGATCAAGGCCTCCCCCGATCCCGACGGCCGGCTCGCCCATGCCTTCCGAAGCGTCGTTTCACGCGTGCCGACCGATTTCGACCTCGCCGCCCTGCGGCGGATGCATCAGCGGCAGCGCGAGTTCTACGCCGCCGACACCGACGCGGGGAGGGCGCTGGTGTCGGTCGGCGCGAGCCCGAAGGAGGAGTCACTCGATCCGGTTGATCATGCGGCTCTGGCGGCGGTCTGTCTGGCAATTCTGAACCTCGACGAGGCCCTCACCCGTGAGTGATCCGCACACCGCCAGTCTGCCCTCGAGCCCCGATCTCTCGGCCGCCATTGCCGAGAACATGGCCCGTGTCTCGCGCCGGCGCCTGTTCGGATCGGCCGGCATGGGGATCGGCGGCGTGGCTCTGGCTGCGCTGCTTGGCCGGGAGGGGGCCGCGGCCGGGCCGGTGATCGCCGGGCTCCCGGATCTCCCCCATCATCCGCCGAAGGCGAAGCGGGTTGTCATGCTCTGGCAGGGAGGGGGGCCGTCGCACGTCGATCTCTACGACCCCAAGCCGGTGATGCACGAGCGTGCCGGCCAGGACATCCCCGAGAGTGTCCGCGGCACGACGCGGCTCTCGACGATGTCCAGCGGCAACGCGAAGTGGCCGATCCAGCCGGCCATCAAGCCCTTCAAACGCTACGGCAATTCCGGGATTGAACTGTCGGAGATGCTGCCGAACATCGGTGGGATCGCCGATGAGATTTGCGTCGTCCGCAGCATGCACACCGAGGCGGTCAACCATGCCCCGGGGGTGACGCTGTTCATGACCGGAGCGCAGGTGCCGGGCAGGCCGAGCATGGGGACCTGGCTCACCTATGGCCTGGGTTGCGACACCGACGAACTGCCGGCGTTTGTCGTCATGACCTCCTCCGACAAGGCGAAGACCTGCGGGCAGTTGTTCTTTGACTATTACTGGGGGAGCGGATTCCTGCCGAGCCGTTACCAGGGGGTGCGGTTCCGCAACACCGGCGACCCGGTTCCCTATCTGGCCAACCCGCCGGGCGTTAGCCGGGCGGCGCGACGCGCGCTGCTCGACGACGTCGCAGCGATGAATGCGGCGCATCTGGCCGACTATGGCGATCCGGAGATCGACACACGGATCTCGCAGTACGAGATGGCCTTTCGGATGCAAGCGAGCGTCCCGGACCTGACGGACTTCTCCTCCGAGTCACAGCGCGTCCTCGATCGCTACGGGCCCGATGTCCATGTGAAGGGGAGCTTCGCCTCCAACTGCCTGATCGCACGCCGACTCCTCGAACGAGGCACCCGGTTCGTGCAGCTCATGCACGCCGGCTGGGACCAGCACGGCAACCTCTTCACGCAGCTCGAGGAGCAATGCCGTGACACCGAGGGGCCGTCGGCGGCGCTTGTCCTCGACCTCAAGGAGCGTGGGCTCCTCGACGACACGCTCGTCGCCTGGGGGGGGGAGTTCGGTCGCACGCCCTTCGGCCAAGGGGATCCGGCCAATCCGAAGGGCCGCGATCACTTCGGCCGGGCCTATTCGTGGTGGCTCGCCGGCGGCGGGGTCCGCGGTGGCCATGTCCACGGGTCGACCGACGACTTTGCCTGGAACATTACCGCCGACCCGGTCCATGTCCACGACATGCAGGCGACGATCCTCCACCTGTTGGGGATCGACCACACCCGCCTTCTCTTCCGCTACCAGGGGAGGCAGTTCCGGCTCACTGACGTCCACGGGCATGTCGTGAAGGGGATTCTCGCCTGACCGTCCGCCGATACCCCGGAGGAGGGAGCTGGCGGAACGTGGACCGGCCGCAATCTTTCCCCACCCTGCCCCATCCCACAGATGGCGCCCCCCGGCGGTCCGGTCGTTCCACAAAAGGGGATGCCCTGGCAATCCAGGGAGGTACGGTCGGCGGCGGAAAGTCGATCGCTCGTGCCGGTCATGCCGACCAGCCCCCGGGAAAACAACGAGAAAACCGGGCTCCGATTCGTTGAACCGGGCGGCCGCGTTGGTATCGTCGAACGCAGGACAGCGGATGGCGCCGGGTCGCCCCGGCCGCCGCTGGAAAAACTCCTGGGATCAAGCCCGGCATGGCCATCGCCCGTTACCCCGAACCGGAAGAGATCGACTGCCTGCTCCGCAATGCGGAGTTGCGCGACGAGATCGAGCCCTACCTCGACGAGTCGATCTTCGAGATCGACTTCCGCACGCTCCCCACCGAAGCGGAGAATCGCTTCCTGGAGTCGATGATCGCCTGGGAGAAGGCGGCGCTGGAACCGATCGCCCGCTGGTTTGATCCGCCGCTGGCCCTCCAGCCCGCCTGCACGCTCGACGAAGATCAGCTCCGCGAGAGACTCTGGGAGACGATCGACCGGTTGTTCGAGAAGCGGATCGTCCTCGACTTCACCGATCATCTCTCGGATCGTGATCTCTATGTCCTGATCCGCCGAGACATCCTCCCCGCCTCCGTGAAGCGCGTCGAACTCCCCGACAACTTCGTCCACTGGGATTGCAGCGCGGTCGAGACCGAGGTGCCGACGACCTGGCTGACCTACTACGCCACCGATGCCGAACGGGAGCAGTGGAGCCTCGAGGAGGGGCGCGATCCCCCGCCCCGCCAGGTTCCACCCCATCCCCGCGCCCTCCCGACCGCGCCGGTGTGAGCAACGGCGGGCTTTCCCCCGCAGTGGCGTCGCCTTCCCCGCGCTGCGGTGCCGGTTTCGTCGTCGGGGCGGTTTCTCCCACCGTGGCCGGCGCGTATTCTTTGCAGAGGACCTGCGGTCCCTCCATCGGTCTTCGCCCTTTAGGGAGTCTCTGCTCATGCCTTCCCCTCTCCACCGCCGTCGATTCCTCTCGATTCCGTTCGGCTGCGGTGCCCTCGCGGCGCTTGGGCCCATGATCGCCCTCATCGCTCCGATCAACTCGGTCTTGGCCGCCGACGCCGCTGCGGTCAGGGAAGCGATCGCCCGGGGGGAGAAGTTCCTCGCCGACAAGGGGCAGGCTGCCGACGGCAGCTTCTCGCCGGCTGCCGGCCCGGCAGTGACGGCGCTGGTGATCGCGGGGCTGGCCAAGAGCGGCACGCCGGTCGATGCCCCGGTGGTTCGCAAGGGGCTCGACTATCTGCTGGGATTCCGCCGCGACACCGGCGGGATCCACACGAACGACTCGGCGATCGGCAACTACGAGACGGCGATCGCGCTGTTGGCACTTGCCGCCTGCAACAAGGATGGCCGTTTCGACAAAGAGATCGAGGGAGCCGAGGCCTTCCTCAAGGGGCTGCAGTGGGACGAATCGGAAGGGCTCACCCCCGCTGACGTCAATTACGGAGGCGCCGGGTATGGCAGCAAGGGACGCCCCGACCTTTCCAACACCGCCTTCCTCATCGAGGCGCTGCGGAACGCCGGCGCTGACGCCGATGACCCCGCCATCCAGCGCGCCCTCCTGTTCGTGTCGCGGTCGCAGAATCTCCCCGGGCCGCACAACGATCAGCCCCATCCCGAGAAGAACCCCGATGGCGGCTTCTACTACACCCCCGCCAATGGTGGCGACAGCATGGCTGGCAAGACGCCCGAAGGGGGCCTGCGGAGCTATGCGTCGATGACGTACGCCGGCCTCAAGAGCATGATCTTCGCCGGCCTCGACAAGGACGATCCGCGCGTCAAAGCGGCGCTGGAATGGCTCGCGAAGCACTACACCTTCGACGAGAACCCCGGCATGGGGGATAGCGGCCTCTATTACTACTACCACACGATGGCCAAGGCCCTCGATGTCCTCGGTGACGAGACCTTTACCGACGCCAAGGGGAAGGCCCACGCGTGGCGCGGGGAACTCGCCGACGCCGTCGTTGCCCGCCAGCAGCCGGACGGCTCGTGGGTCAACGCCAATGCCCGGTGGATGGAGAACGACCCGAATCTCGTCACCGCCTACGCCCTGATGGC
>JBAWVV010000101.1:0-12471 GCA_037147115.1 Planctomycetia bacterium
CCGTTTCCCCCCCGCTCAGCCGCCCCCCGCACCCGCCAGCGGGCCGATGAAGGGCGCTGAATCGGCGCTTCGCCGCTCAATGCCGGAGGGAATCACCCGGATGGCACCGCCCCCGACCGCGTGGTAAAACCTTTGGCTCGCCATGGGCAGCAAGCGCGCCCCGGTCGACCGTTTTCGTCCAGCTCAAGGAGTTTTCCCCGATGACCAAACCCCATCGCACCCTTAAAAAAGCCAACCACGGCGCCCGTCCGGCCAACAGCAAGGCCCGCAAGGCGAAGCGGAAGCACATCCGCACCTAAAAGCCCCCCTTGCCTCCAAGTTTTCCTGGTGGAGCCCGCATCGTGCCGCCGCGTGACTACATCATCGATCCGACCGAGTACGACCTCGGCAATGTCTTGGCCGACATCCACGAGATCCGTCGCTGGAACAAGCAGCGGTTCGAGATGGAGCAACTCACGGCCATCGTCCACGAAGATGCCGTCCGGGCGTTGTGCGTCGGGTACAAGGACGTCACCCATGACGAGTTTTGGGTCCGTGGTCACTTCCCTTCGATGCCGGTGATGCCGGGCGTGATCATGTGCGAGGCGGCCGCCCAAATCTCCAGCTACGTCACCCAGAAGTTCAACCTCCTCCACCTCGACTCCTACGTAATGGGCTTCGGGGGCATGGAGGACGTGCGGTTCCGTGAACCGGTTTTTCCCGGGGACCGGCTGGTGATCGCGGTGGAGCGAATCCGCGTCCGCCCGAAGGCGATGATCGTCTGTCGTTTTCAGGGAATCGTGCGCGAAAGCATCGTCGTCGACGGGATTATCAAGGGGGTGCCGCTCCCGGCCAATTCCATTTCGTCAACGGCGGGCAACGGGTCCGCGGTGGGCGGCTGAACCATGCCGCGGCGTGCCCCGAAGAAGCCCTCCCCCGAACTCGACCTCTCCACCCACTTCCTCGTCCTCACCGAGGATCCTGTCTTCCGGGAGGGGACCGACTTCCGGACCGCGCCGCTGGATCCCCGCGAGCTCTTTCCAGACTGTCGCCCCGGCACGCCGGTCGAACTCGAGGTGGGGAGCGGCAAGGGACTGTTTCTCACCACCGCCGCCACCGTCGCCCCGAGCCGGTGCTTTCTGGGAGTCGAGATCAGCCACGGCTACGCGAAGATGACCGCCGGCCGACTCGCCCGGCAGGGCGCTGCCAACGCCCGAATCGTTGCCGGCGATGGCAACATCCTCGTTCGGCAGCTCTTTCCAGACGCCTGTCTCGACGCGATCCACGTCTACTTCCCCGATCCGTGGTGGAAGGCCCGTCACCGCAAGCGCCGCGTCCTCTCCGACGCCTTTCTTGCCCACGCCGGCCGGGTCCTCGTCCCGGGGGGCTTGCTCCATGTCTGGACCGACGTCGAGGAGTATTTCCACGAGGCCATGACCGCCGCAGCCGCGACCGGTCTGTTCGCCCCACCAGCCACGTGCCCCAGCGTCAGGCCGAACATGACCTCGACTACCGCACCCACTTCGAGCGGCGGACGAGGCTCGCCGGCGAGCCGGTGTGGCGGGCCGCCCTCGAGCGGAACAACGCGGCGCCACAAGTGACGCGGCTCACGCTGCCCTCCGTGCCCCGGGCCGATGACGTGTGAGCTGAAGCGGTCGATCGTCGGCGAGTGGGCTGTGGACATCGTGCCCCGCAGCGGCTTCGGCCAGGGATGCGATTTCCACGGACCGTCAACGAACTGTCTCGTAGGTTCTCGAGGCCCCGCTGCGGGGGTCGTGCCCGAGGGCGATCTGGTAGAGCCTCTCCCCTGCCGGCGTCGGATAGCGGCCGGTGAGGCAGGCTTCGCAGAGCGCATCGGAGGGCATTCCGATCGAACGGGCCACCGATTCGATCGGGAGGTAGCGGAGGGAGTCGGCCCCGAGCCGGCTGGCCATCTCCGCTTGGGCCTCCTCCGTCAGGACACCCTCGCGGAGGAACGGCGGGGCGAAGAGCTCGCCGATCGTCGACATGTCGATCCCGTAGAAGCACGGCGCCACGATCGGTGGGCAAGCGATGCGGACGTGGATTTCCTTGGCCAGACCCAGCGACCGCATCCTCCCCAAGAGCACCTTCATCGTCGTGCTACGGACGATCGAATCCTCGACGAGGATGACCCGCTTCCCCTCCAAGACCTCGCGGAGGGGCGTGTACTTCGATTCCGCCTTCTGCCGCCGGCTCGCGGCCCCGTCGATGAACGTGCGGCCGGTGTAGCGATTGCGGATCAGCCCCTCGACCGACGGAATCGAGAGGCGGTAGGCCATCGCGTCGGCGGCCGCCTTGCTCGTGTCGGGCACCGGCACGACGACGGTGTCGGAGTCGATCGGCACCGTCTCCAGCCGGGCGAGCTCCTCGCCGAGGCGCTTGCGGACGAGGTAGACGCTCCGCTCGTCCATCGTGCTGGCGACGTTGGCGAAATAGACCCATTCGAAGAAGCAATGAGCCCGCCGTGGGCTCTCGGCGAAGCGTTCGATCCGCGGGCCCGAGGCATCGACGACCAGCGCCGTGCCCGGCTCGAGTGAGCGGATCGATTCGGTGGCGAAGCCGAGATTCAGGAGGGCGACGCTCTCGCTGGCAGCCGCCACGAGCGGCCCCTCGATCGCGTACTCCATCGGGCGGATGCCGAGGGGATCACGAGCCACGATCATCCTCCCGCAGGCATCGATCACCGCGATGTTCCAGGCCCCGTCAAACCGCCGGGAGATCGCCGCGAGCAGTTCGACGGGCGTCGGGATGGCGTCCCCCGAGAGCTCCCGACCGATGGCATGGAGGATCACCTCGGTATCGTTGTCGCGGGCGAGGTGGTTGTCGCCATCAGCGAGGATCTCCGCCCGCAATTCGGGGTAATTGGCCAGTTGGCCATTGAAGCCGAAGGAGAACCACTTCCGCTTCTGGATGTGGGGGCGCTCCAGTGGCTGGGCGTAGCCGCGATCCTCGGCCCCGCAAGTCGCATAGCGGACATGGCCGATCGCCGCCGGACCGGTGTGCTGATCCATGAGTCGGTCATAGACGCTCCGGTGGCTCATCCCGAACACCTCGCTCACGCTCCCGACATCCTTGTGGGTGGCGAGAAGCTGGTTGCGATCGGGATTCCAGGCCGTCATTCCGGCCGAGAGTTGGCCGCGATTCTGGATGTCGAGGAGCATCCGGGGCACGAGCCGGGCCACGTCGTTGGGACCCTGCACCGGGCAGAGCGGGCTGGCCGTGCCCCCCGGGAGGTGGTAGATCGCCGCCAGGCCGCACTCGTGATGGAGTTCTCCCACCATATCGCCTGCATGCAGGCCCCTGAGAGGCTTCCGAACACGCGTCAGCAACCCTGCCGCCGGACTCAACGGTGGCCCCGCCGAACCGACCACGAAACAACTCTACCGCACCGCACCGGCAGCGCTCAATCGTCACCGACAGCGCCGCGGCAGGGGGGCAAAAACGTCGCCAGGCAAGTCGCGGAAGGGGCTGGAAAGCCACTGGGGCCGGTTTTTCTCCCGCTGGTAGAATGCCGTCTTCTCCGTGACGGCACCGCCCCCACCACCCGAGCCCCATGCCCGACCCGCTCCGCCAGGACGTCGCCAACGTCGCCCGTCTCATCGTCGTCAAGGTCGGCACGCGCGTGCTCACCGGCGCCGATGGCCTCCTTGACCACAACCGCATCGAGGCCCTCGGCCGACAATTCGACACCCTCCTCGCCTCCGGCCGGAGCATCGTGCTCGTCAGCTCGGGGGCCGTGGGCGCCGGCATGGGGCGGATGGGGCTTTCGTCGCGTCCCCAGGAGCTCGCCCACCTCCAGGCGGTCGCGGCGATCGGTCAGAGCTGCCTCATCGAGGCCTACGAACGGGTCTTTCGCTCCCGGGGCCGGCATGCGGCTCAGGTCCTTCTCGTTGCCGATGATCTCCAAGACCGGGCCCGCTACCTCAACATTCGCAATACCCTCCGCGCCCTCCTCGACTACGGCGTGATTCCGGTGATCAACGAGAACGACACCGTGAGCGTCGAGGAGCTGCGGACGAGTTTCGGCGACAACGACCGGCTCGCGGCTCTCGTGGCGACCCTCCTGGGAGCGCCGTTGCTCGTCCTCCTCTCCGATGTCGACGGCCTCTTTGACCGCCATCCGTCCGATCCTGCGGCGCGGAAGATCGACACCGTCGAGAAGCTCGATGCCGGCGTCGACGGGCTGGCCCGCGACACGCTCGGGGGCCTCTCAAAGGGGGGGATGGCGAGCAAGATCAAGGCAGCCAGGATTGCCACGGAGGCCGGCGGACACTGCATCATCGCGTCCGGAAGGGACGACGACGTTCTCGATCGGATCGTCGCGGCCGACACCGTCGGGACCCTGTTCGTCGCTCGGGAAACGGCGATGCCGGCGTGGAAACGCTGGCTGGGGTGGTCGGCCGATGCCCGCGGCCGGCTGATCGTCGACGACGGCGCCCGCGGCGCGGTGGTTTCGCAGGGCCGCAGCCTCCTTGCTGCCGGCATCCGCGCGGTCGAAGGGACCTTCACCGCTGGTGAGGTCGTCTCGCTGGTCGCTGCCGACGGGGAGTTCGCTCGCGGCCTCGCCAACTATCCGGCCGACGACCTGCGGCAGATCGCGGGGCTGAAGACGGAGCAGATCACGGGAATCCTCGGGTATTGCCCCTACGACGAGGTCATCCATCGCGACAACCTCGCCGTCATTCGCCGCGACGCGCCGATCGGACCGTCCCGATGATCTGGGAAAGCCTCCTCGTTCTCGTCCTGATCCTCGCCAACGGCTTCTTCTCGGGGGCCGAGATGGCGATCGTCGCCAGCCGCCGCGGCCGGCTCCGGCAGATGGCGGATGCGGGCGACGCGGCGGCCCGAACGGCGCTCGATCTCGCCTCGAGCCCCGACCGTTTCCTCCCGACCGTCCAGATCGGGATCACCCTCGTCGGCACGCTCGCGGCGGCCTACGGCGGTGACAGGCTGGTGAGCCACCTCGCCGACTGGTTGGGCTCGATTCTCCCCCCCGGCATGGCCGGCGCCGCCCGTTCGATCGCCCTGACCTTGTTCGTGGCGCTGTTGTCGTTCTTCACGCTCCTCCTCGGCGAACTGGTCCCGAAGCGGCTGGCGCTGCGCCGAGCCGAGGCGATCGCCCGGGCCGTGGCCCCGGCGATGCATCTCTTCGCCAGGGTGGTGACACCGCTGGTATGGATGATGAGCTGGTCGACGACCGCGATGCTGTTCTTCCTCGGCGCCCACAAGCAGGACGGCCCGACGGTGTCGGTGGACGACATCGAGCACCTCCTCGAAGCGGGGCGGGCGGAGGGGATCCTCGAGCCGGTGGAGCAGGCGGTGGCGATCGAGGCGCTGCGGCTCGGGGAACGGTCCGTGCGCGACATCATGCGGCCGCGGATCGATCTCGACGCCCTCGACATCGCCACGCCCCCCGGCGAGGTGCTCGGGGCGATCGCCATGGCAGGCTATTCGCGACTTCCCGTCTACGACGGCTCGCTCGACCACATCCTCGGCTACGTAGCGCTCAAGGACGTGCTCCGGCAGAACTGGATGGGCTGGCCGATCGAGCTGCGGAAGATCCTCCGCAAGGCGCTGTTCGTCCCCGAAACGATGCCGCTCGACCGCCTCCTCGAGATGTTCCAAAAGGAGAAGAACCAGCTCGCGATCGTCCTCGACGAATACGGCGGCACCGAGGGGATGGTGACGCTCGAGGACGTCCTCGAAGAGCTCGTCGGCGAAATCCACTCCGAAAACCGCCGCGACCGCGAAACCCCCTTCGTCGATCGGGGAGACGGTTCGTGGCTTGTCGACGGTGGAGCGGGGGTCGAGGCCCTCGCCGAGGTGTTCGGGCTCCGGCTCGATCCGGCCCCCCGCGACTATTCAACGGTGTCGGGGCTCGTTCTCGCCAGGCTCGAACGGATCCCCTCCACGGGCGATACGACCGACTGGCAAGGGCTGTCGATCGAGGTCGTCGACATGGATGGCCGCCGGATCGACAAGCTTCTCGTCAAGAAGGCCTGATGCCGTCGACCGCCTTCCGCGGGGGCCGGTCACGGCCCCGGCGGACGGGCGTCGGGTGGGACCTCAAGCTCCCTGGTCGGCCCCGTCGGGCGGGGCGTGTTGACCGGCGGGGTGTCGGGATGGGCGTCTGGCCCGCCCGACATGCCGGGGGGCATCGGCGGAGGCGCGAGGGGGAGGGTGCGGTCGACGACATCCTGGAGCACAAAGGGCTTGGGAAAGGGCTCGTCGAGCTGTTCGAGCACCTTGCGGTAGCGGACGATCAGGTCGTTGATGTCATCGTTGGTGATCGTGTCCTTCCGCAGGATCGTGGAGGAGTCGAGCACCTCGCGCCAGGCTGCGAACGCGTCCTCGTAAAACTTCTTCGCCGGCTGGAGGCGGGCATTCCCAAACTCCTTCGCCGCCGACCAGGCCGCCTCGCGGGCCCGCAGGGCCGGCTCGGTGACCTCCGCCTCGCAGCAGGCCCGCCAGAAGTCGAAGTTCACGATCTCCCGGTAGCGGTCGATGATCTCGGCGGTCTCGTTGGCTTCGAGCCACTGCCTGGCGAGAGTGCGGGCCTTGTCGCCGACGTCGGCCGGTGACTCACGGGCAACCATCGGCCAACTGACACGCGTCATCTCCTGCGCCGCGTAGGCGCCCCGCTGCTGGGCGTCATTGCGGTCCATCGGGGGAACGGCGGTGGCATCCTTCAATTCCTGGGGGAGAGCCGCCTGGAGCTTCTCCTCCATCGCTTTGAATTGCCCCGGGAGGAGTTTCTCGAGCTCTTCGTTGATCCGCGATGCGCGCGACAATTCCTCCTCACGGAGTCCGAGTCGGATCGGCACGTCCCAGGTCGTGGGGATCTCGCGGACGGCAAAATCCCTCATCTCCTTCCCGGCCTTCTCCCAGCCGGCCCGCGCGGCCGAGCCGAACACGCCGTCGTCCTCGAGAGCGCGGGCGTAGTTGATCATCGTCATCATCGGTTCGCTGTGGAAGATCAGCGCGGTCGTCCGCAGCGGGGCGCCCGAGTCGGCGAGTTGCTGGCCAGCGTGGTATTTCTCGTTGCCGACGAGCCAATTGTCGCGTTCCGGGAGCGTCCGCCCCGGTCGGTCACGCTCGTGGAAATCGTCGTCGGCCTTGAAGAGTCGGCGGTACTGCACCTTCTCGTCGGCGCGGCCGATCTTCTGCCCGATGAACCAGCCCATCCGGCCCTGCAACCGCGGCTCGCGCTGGTTGTAGCCGATCCCCTGGCGGAGGAACTCGATCCCCTTCATCACCCAGGCATAGCGATCGTGGTAGTCGTCGAACTCGACCGAGATGTTGTAAGAGAGGTTGTGGGCCTGGAAGTCCCACACGGAATAGAAGTTCGGCTGGAGCTTCGTCATCTGCTCGAGCGCAGCAGAGAGATTTGTCCAATCCTCCACCTTCTTGTAGTGGTTGGCCCGGTCCCAGAGGAGCGTCACGGCGACGTTCTTGAGCCCGAGCGTCGCCAGACGGATCGTCTCGCTCGTGGGATCGACATCGCCGAGATTTGCCTGGGAGAGCCCGAATTGCTTCCGCAACTGGGCGAGCTTCCCCCCCTCACTCGTTGAGTCGGCCGGCTGACTCAAGGCTGAGAGCGGCACGAGCAGCGCGGCGATGCCGACCAGCGCCAGGAGCGTTGCCGGGCGCAACCCGAACCACGAGCCACGCCCCGACGAGGAGCCACCGCTCGGGGTCCTCCCGCGCCGCCGAGCGTTCCCGCCGCCCGACTGATCATCCGCATGGAGCGATTGACGATTCATGACGCCACCTCCCGTGCCCGCAGGCACAAAGCACCGATGATGAAGAACGCCAGCAGGTATCCGAACGTCTCGGCGGAATGCGCCAGGATGAGATCGAGCGGGATGTCGAATCCGCTGGAGACGAAGTCCCCAGTTCCGAGCGAGGAGAGCGAGGGGAAGAGCGCGGCGCCCAACCGCATCGGGGCCATCAGCACCGTGTCGACCCCCTTCATCGCCGCGATGAATGGGGTCTGCTCGAGATCGAGCGTGATCGCGGTCTGGGTCACGAGCCGGTAGAACGACTCGATCGGGCCTCCGCCGGGGGCGATCGTCGAGTCACCCGTCACCTGGCTCTCGAAGAGCCGCTGGATGAACTCGCGGAACAGGCCGACGATGATCACGGAGATCGTGGCGAGGAGGGCGACTGGACCGGCGAGGAACGTGCTGAACATCACCCCCAGAGCCGTCACGAGGAGCATCGAGAACCAGATCCCGAGGCAGCTCTTGAAATAGTTCCAGGCAAAAGACCCACTGCCGCTGCGGAGGTAGAAGTCAGCCTGGGCGACGCCGAAATACTGGCCCGGCTCAAGGCACTGGAGGATCACCTCGACCTTCCCGTCGGAGACGATGTCGGCGTAGAGGTCGACCTGGCGCGTGCCGCCGTCGGTCGTCGTCGTGGTGAGCGCCAGCGGCACCTTCCACTCGTCGATCGTGAACTCTTTCGCGGTGAAGTAGCGCGGGTCGGACTGAAGGCCGCTGGACGGGTTGCGGACGCGAACACTTCCGGCGATCCCCTTCTCGATGTTTCCCTTGTGGGTCCGGAAGACGCGGACGAGCATTTCCAGTGGCAGCCCGTCGGGGAAGTCGTTCTTGCTGACTCCATCGAAGGTCCAGATGGCCGCGGCCAGTTTGCCCCCCTCGACGTACTGTCGGTAGGACCACTCGGCGCCGACACTGATCCCCCGCGCGCTCGGCTGCCCCTGACGGTCGAGGAACCGGAGCGAGCCACGGAGCGGTTTGCGGGCCTCGAGAAGGCCGAGTGGGGGGGTGACGCGGTAGGTCGTTGAACCGCCCGAGGTCATCGCCTCAATGTCGTGGCGGTGCCCCTGGATGTGATCGGTGCGCCCCTTGCCGTCGGCCGCCAACTCGAACCGGTGACGGTGGCCGCGGTCGAGGCTCGTCCGCCCTTCGTACCCGGTCAGGGTGCCGTCTTCGGAGCGGATCTCGATGACATCCTGGGCCGTCAGTTCGTGGCCATGCTGGACGCTTCGCACGACGAATCCCCAGCCCACCGCTGCCATCACTGCCAGGAGCGCGGTCCCGACCAGGGAAAACCCGAGCATGCGCCCGAGGACCACCTCGCCGGTGCGCACCGGCTTGGTCGTGACCGTCTGGATCGCCTTCGCCTTGAAGTCGGCCGGGAGGCTGAAGACGGAGAGGATCAGGGTCACCATGCAGACGAGGAAGTTCGTCGCGCCGAGGATGAATCCGAGATAGAGCTTGCCGGGGTTGACGCTCGCCGGATCGAGGAACCAGCCGCCGAAGAGCACGACGATCGCGAACATCGCGAGCACCACAAGAACATTGCGCCGCACCGCTTCCTGGATCGCGAGCCTAGCCAGCGCCCAAATCCGCCGCCGGGACATCCCGGCGAGGTCCTTGATCCCGGAGATGATCCCCCGGTAGACGCGGTCACCGGCCTGCAATGGCCCGTACACGGCCGACTGGACGAGCCAGGCGGCCGCCGCGGCGACGACGGCGAGGAGACTCGCCGCGAACAGGTACCAGAGGAACGCCGGCCCGATCCACTGCCCGAATTTCGGAATCGCCTCTTCCAGAACCATGTGCCGCTGCCCCGCTGCGTGTCACCGCCCACCGGAACCGTTTATCACGAACAACCCGCCGAAAACCGTCTCAACACATCGCGTTCACAATGCCGACCCACCGTTCAGCCGGCCGATCACTCCTGCCCCTGGCGGGCCCGCCGACCGGGCCGGGCTTCCGTGTCGCGGACGACGTCGAGGAACAGGTCCTCGAGCGTCGTGCGTGGATTGCCGATCTCGATGTCCGCGCCGCCGTGGCGCCGGAGCACCTCACGGATCTCCTCGGTCGCCGCAGCCGACAGCCCCTTGGCCCGGATCTGCGTGACGTCAGTCACCCGCAGAAGATCATCGACGCGGCCGAGTTCCTTCAGCTCCCCCTGGTGGAGAACCGCGATCCGGTCACAGACATCCTCGACATCGGCGAGGAGGTGCGACGACATGATGACCGTCTTCCCCTTCTCTCGCAGTTCGACGATGAGGTCCTTCATCTCGCGCGTCCCGATTGGGTCGAGACCGCTGGTCGGCTCGTCGAGAATCACGAGTTCGGGATCGTTGATGAGGGCCTGGGCGACCCCGATGCGCCGTGTCATCCCCTTGGAATACTCCCGGAGTTGCCGCTTGCGGTCACGCTCGAGGCCGACGCGCTTGATGAGGGCCGCCGCGCGGCGTTTGCGCTCGTCGGGGGGCATGTCGAAGAGCCGGCCGTAAAAGTCGAGCGTCTCCTCGGCGTCGAGGAACTTGTAGAGGTACGACTCCTCCGGCAGATACCCGATCCGCTCGTTCTTGGAGACATCGGTCGCGTCCTTGCCGAACACGAACGCCTCCCCCGAGGTCGGGAAGATGAGCCCGAGAAGGAGTTTCATCGTCGTTGTCTTGCCGGAGCCGTTGGGGCCGAGGAGGCCGAAGATCTCACCGCGGCGGATTTCGAGGTCGAGCGGCTTGAGGGCCACCTTCTTGCTCCGGCCCCAGAAGTCGCGGTAGGTCTTCGCCAAGTTGCGGGCCTCGACGATCACCTCGCCGTGCTCCCGCTTCACCGCCCGTTCCTGCGCTGCCATGGAACTTTCCTCGTGATGCCCAATTCCGGATTCGAGCGACCGGCGAAATGCGCCGAAAATCCCCACCAACAATGCAACCACCACGTTGTACAGACAAGTCGCCAATTGTGTAGGGGCCCAAACTCCGAACCGAGGGCCCGCGGCACGACGCCGGAGGCGAGTCGTCCGGGCCGGCCGCTGCCCCCCCAAAGGGAGGCACAAAGCCCTCTTTCCTGGCCGGGCAAAACGCGCGCCCTACGCTTCAATCCGCTCGCCAGATACGCGGCTGAACGTCCGATGGTTTGCCCTCACGGCCCCGGGAGGTTGACACCAACGGGAGGAAGGAGATAATTCGATACTGAGAACGAGTCTCAATATCGTCTTCGGAGATTTTCATCATGAGAGCCTTTGGAACAAGCTCTGGCTGTGGTGCCTGCAGGGGGCTGCAAACGGCCCCGGATCGTGGCGCCTTCACGCTGGTGGAGCTGCTGGTCGTGATCGCCATCATCGGCACCCTCGTCGGCCTCCTCCTTCCCGCGGTCCAGGCCGCCCGGGAAGCTGCGCGACGGATGCAGTGCCAAAATCACCTCAAGCAATGGACCTTGGCGCTGGCCAATCACGAAGGCGCGACCCGCCGCTATCCCCCCCTCCGAACCTGGGGTGGGGCCGTGGCCACGCCGGGGAGTTCTTGGTCGGCCCAGGCGAGACTGCTCCCGTACGTCGAGGAAGTCGCCGTCGGATCCGAAATCGCCCGACAACTCAACGCTGATTACGCGGCGGCCCGCTTGGCCGACGGCGTCACCCAGATCTCGTCGCTGCGGATCGCTCCCCTCCTCTGCCCGTCAGAGAAGAACGACCGCCAGCGCGTCGACGGCAGCACGCTCTACTACCCGCTCAATTACGGAGTGAACGCCGGCACCTGGCTCGTGCTCGATCCCGTCACCGGCGAGACCGGGGATGGGACGTTCGTCGTCAACGGGCGCCTCCGCTCCGCCGACATTCTCGATGGGCTCTCCCACACGCTCGCCTTCGCCGAAGTCCGGGCCTACACCCCCTACCGCCGCGACACCGCCGCCGCCCGGAGTTTGGCCCCCACGTCGGCTGCTGGGATTCCCAGCGGAGGCACGGTGAAGGCCGACAGCGGCCACACCGAATGGGTCGACGGCCGCGTCCACCAATCCGGCTTCACCGCTACCTTTCCTCCCGGATCGACGTTCCGAGTGACGGTTAACGGCGTCGAGGTTGATGGTGATTGGAATAACCAACGGGAGGCGATGTCAGCGAGCGTGCCGACGATGGCGGCCGTCACGGCACGCAGCTACCACCCCGGACTGGTCAACGCCGCGATGGTGGACGGCAGCGTCCGCGGCTTCTCCACCGACATCACCCAGGAGACCTGGCGGGCGTTGGCGACGAGGGCCGGAGGGGAGAGCGACTCAAGCGCTCCCTGAAAGCCCGTTGCGATCCCGGCCGTAGCTCAGCGCCCGAGATCCCGGCTGGCGCTGGGCGTCACCGGTTCGACCGCAACCGCCGCCCGCTCGCTGGCCACGGCGACCGAGCGGTGAGCCATCAGCAATTCGTTCGGTGAAAACCACGCGTCGTCAGGACGCCCGAGCCGATCGATCTTCTTCCCTGCCAGTTGGTCCCACGACAGCCCGTTGGCCACGTGCCAAGTGGCCGCCTGAGCGACCTTCTGCGAAAGCTCTCCACGCCCCAGCGACGCGAGGATCGCCTGGAGCTTGGGATCGGTGGAGAAGGTGTCGAGGGCCACGAGTTTGTAGGCCATCCGACTCGACGGCTCCTTCTTTCCATGCTCAAGGCAGACGGTGGTGATCTTCAGAACCTTGGTTTTTTCCGGGGGCACCGAGAAAG
>JBAWVV010000102.1:0-12442 GCA_037147115.1 Planctomycetia bacterium
AAGGTTCGAGCCGTGTCGGAAAGCACCGCCACGGCTTTACGCTGGTTGAATTGCTCGTCGTCATCGCCATCATCGGCACACTTGTCGGGCTTCTCCTTCCGGCCGTTCAATCGGCCCGCGAAGCGGCCCGCCGCAGTGCCTGCCAAAACAACATGAAGCAACTTGGCCTCGCCTTGTTGAATTACGAATCGGCCACGAAGAAGTTCCCCCCCGGTGACGTCGCGCCGCAGGATCCCAATGAAGTCGCTGGAGGAAATCCTTGGGATAAGTACACCTTCTGCGGCACGCTGGTCTACCTGTTGCCCTATATGGAGGAAACGGCGACCTCCCAGCCGTTCACCAGCAGCATGAAGATGAATCCCAACGACTATGTCACACCGGGGAACGGCAGCGACACGAAGAAGCTTCCCTACTGGAGCTACGCCGCGGTCAATGCCGTGACTGGCACTCGGATTTCGGCTCTCCTGTGCCCCTCCGACAACGCCGAGCAGGCTCGGAAGTTGGGTGGCTCGACCGATGTGTCGCTGTTCTTCATCCAGTCGCCGACGATCTACGGTGCCTACGGCGTCAACGACGATCCGCCGGACCCGATCACCCGCAATCACCAGTGCACCAACTACCTGGGGTGTGCCGGTCGGCTCCTTGATGATGCCGTGTACCTTGGTTTGACCGGGACGAATGCCACGAATGTCGACATGTACAAGGGCTTGTTCCGCAGTGCCGAGGCTTCGGCGATGAAGGACATCACCGACGGGACGTCGAAGTGCATCGCCTTCGGCGAGGTCACCGGAGGTTTCTACGACCAAGCAGGCGCTTCCGCCAATGCCGCCGGTCAGCCCTACGGCAAGATGGGGACGAATCGGATGTATTCGTTCGCCTGGACTTCCGGGCCGGTGCCGATGCACTACATGGCCAAGTCATTGGGTGGCACGCCCTACGATGCCTCCGACCGGAAGTACTACCGCTTCTCGAGCTTCCACTCGGGTAACCAGATCAGCTACACGTTTGCCGATGGCTCGGTGAGGGGGATCAACGTCTCCACCGATCCCGACACGATGTTGCAGTTGTCCGGGAAGGGCGACGGCCAGGCTCTCAACACGTCGGTCGATTGACCGACTCCCCGACCAGGCTTCCTGTCGGGCCGCCGACCGAAAGGTCGGCGGCCTGACGAAGTCTTGGGGCGTGGCCCCGAGCTGATCTGCAGACCACCATTTCACCCGCCTTTCCCAAGGATTCGAATTCATGATGACGCGTTGTTACTCCTGCTGGCTGACGCTTGCCGTCGCCGCCGTCCTTATGGCCTCCGGTTGCTCGGAAACGAAGCCCCCTCCGGCCAAGGTTGCTCCGGCTCCCTCGACACCGCAGCAGGGTGAGCCTTCTGAAGGTGGAAAAACTCCTCCGAAAGCGACCAAGGTGGTCCCGGCGGAGAATGCTCCTGCTCCTCTTAGCCCTGCGGCTGCGGCTCCCGAGCCTGCTGGCGACGCGGCCCCCAAGGCCAACGCTCCGCGGGTAAATGCTCCGAAGAAGGGGGCCAAGGCGCCAAACAAACCGACCGGGCCGTTGGCTACCGAGCCCCTCTGATTTTCCGGGCCCAGCTTTTTCCGGCGACGCTTCAATCGCCTTTCCCTCAGCCCATCCTTGGGGCTGGGGGAAAGGCGTTTTTTTTGAGGCCTCGGGCGGTCTGTGGGATGGCTTCGGAAGCTGCGGGAAGCGCCGCGACTGGCGGGGGTTGTTCGCAGGCTGGGCTTATGCGGCGGGGCCCGGGCCCGTCCGATCAGTGGCCGGTCGCATCGCGCACGATCGCGTTGGTGGCATCGAGCACGATCACCGCCGGCTGGTGATGGCGGGCTTCCTCGGCGTTGTATTGGCCAAACGCCATGATCGTCAGCCGGTCGCCGGGCTTGCCGAGATGGGCCGTGGCGCCATTGAGCTCGATCGCCCCCGATCCAGGCGCACCGAGAATGACATACGTCTCGAACCGCTCGCCGTTGGCCATGTTGCCGACGAGGATCCTTTCGTAAGCCCGCAGGCCGACCTTCTCGGCCAGGTCGGCGGCGATCGTCAGGCTCCCCTCGTAGTCGAGCGAGGCGGCCGTGACGGCGGCACGGTGGATCTTCGACTTGAGCAGGCAGATAGTCATTGGGTTGGCAGGGCGGTGGGCGTGGCGGCGGGAAGGAGGGAATGGTTTGGCGCTTACCATCAGCGAAAGCTGATGCAGACCGGGGCGGGCACCGGCACCGTCCGGCCGGTGAACGACAGCTTCCCGCTGGCCTGGTCGATGGCAAACAGGCTCACGCCATGGGAATCCTGGCCGGCCGCGAGGAGCCACTTGCCAGAGGGATCGATGGCGAAGTTGCGGGGGGTTTTGCCGCGGATCGGCTCGGCCCCGAGGAAGGTGAGCCGGCCGGTAGGGGGATCGACGGCATACATGGCGATCGAGTCGTGGCCGCGGTTGGATCCATAGACGAACTTCCCCGACGGATGAACGGCGATCTCGGCGGTGGAGAATCCGCTCCGGTCGGTGATGCCAGCGGGGATCGTGGAGAGCGTCTGCACCGGCTCGAGGGCCCCGGCCCGGGCGTCGAAATCAAACACCGTTACGGTCAGATCGAGCTCGTTGATGCAGTAGGCATGGCGACGGTCGGGATGGAAGGCGAAGTGCCGCGGGCCGCTCCCCGGCGCCATCGTGGCCGCCGTGTGGGGCGCGATCGTCCCTTTCCCGGCATCGAGGGCATGGACGAAGACTTTATCAACCCCCAGGTCGCAGACGACGGCAAAGCGGCCGTCGGGGGAGGGATCGATCGAATGCCCGTGGGGGCCTTCCTGGCGGGCCGCATTGACGCTCTTCCCCGCATGCTGGATGAACCCGGCCGGATTCCCTGTCAGCGCCGGCCGGAGCTTTCCATCGGGCTCGATCCCGAGGCAGACCGCGCTCCCGCCGCCGTAGTTGGCCGCCAGGACGGCCTGCCCCGAGGGATCAACCGACACGGCGCATGGCCCGCTGCCGCCGGACGACTGGTGGTTGAGTTGCGTGAGCACTCCCGTCGCCGGATCGATCGCCAGCGCCACGACGCTCCCGGTCGGCTTGCCGTCGGCGTCGGCGACCTCGGAGACCGCATAGAGGAATGGCTGGGAAGGATGGAGGGCGAGGTAGGAGGGATTGCGCAGCTCCGCAGCGAGCGTGGGCTCGGAGAGCGTGCCGTCGGTGGCGTTGAAGCGGGCGACATAGATCCCGGCCCCCTGTGGAGGGGCGCCGGTGTAGGTGCCGAAGTAAACCAGCCGCGTCGTGCCGGGATCGGCGGCCAACAGCCCCTCTGGCAGGCTGCCGATCGCTGCGGAGGTAAGCAGCCCGGTGAGCCCAAGGCGGGCGAGGGACCGGCGGTCGAGTCGGGGCGTGTTCCTGGTCATGGTGGCTCCTCGGGCCGAAGGTGGGGTGGGGCTGTGTCTTCTCGGCTCGGTCATCTCCAGGGCCCTCCGGGGACTAGACCGGCCGACTCGCGCCGGCCAAGGGCCCCCAAGGGACGAGATGGGGGTTGGACGATGAACGATCAAAACCCCATGCTGCCGCCGGCGCCCGATCGCGTCGCCTCAGGAATCGTACCCCCATGGACCGCGGATTGCACGACCGGGACAGCGCCGCGGCGGCCGAGGAGCGCCGTGGCCCAGCGGGGCGAGAGGAGCGGCCCGGGGTCGATGATGGCCGCGATCATGAAGCCGCGCGCGCCGCGTGGAACACCCTCGCCCTCGAGATCCATCAGGTGATCGTTCGGGTCGGATGGATCTTCAAGACCGAGACGATCATCATGCCGGCGGTCCTCGACGCCGTCGTCGATTCCGGCACGCTCCGCGGCCTGCTCCCGGTGCTCAATCGTGGCGGCCAAAGCCTCACGCCGCTCCTCTTCTCCGGCCGGCTCTCCCGAGCGCCTGTGAAGAAGTGGGCCCTGATGCGCTCAAGCGCCCTCATGGCCGCCTGCTTCGCCCTCCTCGCGGTGGCGTGGATGCCGCTGACCGCCCGCCGCCCCGACCTCCTGGCGCTCCTCTTTCTCGTCGTCTACGCCACCTTCTCCTCCTGTAACGGGCTCAATCAGCTCGGCGTCGCCGCGCTCCAGGGAAAGCTCATCGCCCCCGGGCACCGCGGCCGGGCGATGCTTGTGAGCGTCTCCCTGGGAAGCGTTCTGGCGATCGCGGCGGCTTGGCTGTGGCTCGGCCGCTGGCTCGAGGAGGCAGACGGCTTTCCAAAGATTTTTGCGGCGACGGCGGCCTTCTTCGGGCTCGCCGCGCTGGTGCCGCCGTTTCTCGACGAACCCCCTGACAACGGCCATCCGCTGCTCCGGCAACCCGGCGCCGGGCCGGACCGGCGCGGCTGGTGGTCGGCCTGTCGGGCGGGGATCGATGGCTGGCGGCAGACCCTCGCCGCGGACCCCAGCCTTGTCCGTCTGGCGTGCGTGGCGGCCTGCTTCTCGGCGGTGCTCATGCTCTTCCCCCATTACCAGGCCTTTGCCCGCGATCGGCTCGGGAGCCAGATCGGTAGCCTGCTGACCTGGGTCGTTGTCCAAAATGCCGCCACGGGGGGAGCCAGTCTCGTGGTCGGCCCGCTCTCCGATCGGCGCGGGACACGGGTGGTTCTTGTCTGGCTGGTCGCCCTCTCCGCGCTGACGCCGCTTTTGGTCACGGGCTTGGCCCGCGCGCCGCACGGGGTGGCGGTGGAATGGTTTTGGCTCGTCTACCTGCCGCTGGGGCTCAATCCGCTCTCCCTGCGGCTGTTCACAAACTACGCCCTCGAGTTGGCCCCGCGCCCGACCGAGCATCCCCGCTATGTGAGCATCGTCGGGGCGGCCCTGGCGGCCCCCTTCGTCGTCTCGCCGCTGGTCGGGTGGGCGGTCGACCGGCTCGGATTCGAGCCGGTCTTCATCCTCGGGGCCGTCGTGATCGCCGGCGGGGCCATCGTCGCCGCGGGGCTGCCGGAACCGCGGCAGCGGCTCCCGCCGCCACTGCCGGTGGAAAAGGATTGACGCTCCGGTGAAAACCAGCCCCTCGTCCCGGCCGGAGGGAGACGGGGGGCACGCCGCGGCCGGATCCGTCGATTTTGCCGGTTGCTCCGCCCCCTAAAGACCCCTATCATAACGAAAATGTGGGTTGTTCGGTTCCTTAACTTACCGCTTCCTAGGAGGCTCCTTCCCCATGATGAAGATTTCCCGTCTCGTCGCTGCTTTTGCTCTGGTCGCCCTGCTTGTCGGTTCGGCCGTCGTCTCGGCCGCCCCGAAGGAGCCGAAGGATGCCAAGTGCCCGGTGTCCGGCAAGGGTTGCAACCCCGAAAAGAGCGCCGACTTCGCCGGCGGCAAGGTCTATTTCTGCTGCGACAAGTGTGCCGGTGCTTTCAAGGGTGATTCGGCCAAGTTCGCCGCCAAGGCCAGTCAGCAGATGGTGTCGACCGGCCAGATGACCCAGAAGTGCTGCCCGCTCTCCGGCGGCGAAACCAAGCCCGAGACGAAGCTCGCCGTCGGTGATGCCGAGGTGACCTTCTGCTGCAACAACTGCAAGGGGAAGGTCGAGAAGGCCTCCGACGAGGAGAAGGTCAAGCTCGTGTTCGGCGGCGACAAGAACGCCTTCGAAGCCGTCAAGAAGTGAACCCCGTCCAGCGTCCGCCGTTTCGGGGCTGCGAATTGCCCTAGGGCGGTGGGGTTGGAGATGAAATACTCCGCACGGGAGCCTTGCCCGTGCGGAGTTTTTTTGCGCGCCGGCCTCCCCGGAGTCCACGGCCATGCGCGTCTTCCTGTCTGCTGGCGAGCCATCCGGCGACCACCACGCCGCCCTCCTCGCCCGGGCGCTGCAGGCGCGTTGCCCCGACGTCGAGTGCGTCGGGCTCGGCGGGCCACAGATGGCCGCCGAGGGGGTCGAGCTCGTTGCCGACATGACCAGGCTGGCGGTGATGTGGTTCCTGCGGGTGATCCTGTCGATCCATCGGTTCGTCGATCTCGCCCGTCGCGCCGAGCGGAGCTTCCTCGATCACCGTCCCGATGTCTGCGTGCTCGTCGACTTCCCCGGATTCCACTGGTGGCTGGCGTGGCGCGCGAAGCGGCACGGGATCCCTGTGGTCTTTTACTGCCCACCGCAGATCTGGGCGTGGGCGAGCTGGCGGAAGGAGAAGATGCGCCGGCTGGTCGATCATGTCCTGGCGCCGCTGCCGTTCGAGCATGCGTGGTTCACGGCCGAGGGGATCCCCTCGACGCTCGTCGGCCATCCCTTTTTTGACGAGGTGGCCGTCGCCCCAGTGCCGACCGGCGCGCTCCCCGCTCCGTCGGCACCCCTCGTCCTCCTTCTCCCGGGATCCCGCGGTCAGGAGATCAGCGCCAACCTGCCGTCGCTCCTGCGGGGGGCGAACATCGTCGCGGGTCGAGTTCCGGCCACCCGGTTCGTTGTGGCCGTCCTCCATGACCGCCACGCCGCGGTCGTCCGGGAGATGATCGCCCGCGCCGGCGGCAGTGTGGTGGAGGTCGTGGCGGGAAGAACACGGAGCCTGATGGCCGAGGCGCGGTGTGCCATGGCTGTGAGTGGTTCGGTGTCGCTCGAGCTCCTCGCCGCCCGGCTCCCGGCAGTGATCATCTACCGGATCGGCGGGTTCGCCTACATCGTGCAGAGTTGGTTCCGGCATGCCCGGTTCATCACCCTGGTGAACCTCATGGCGGTGGCCGATCCGATCCTCCCGGTCCGCGGCGTCTTCTCCCCTCCGGCGGTCGTTCCCCCGGCCGATCCGGACGCGATCTATCCCGAATACCTCGCCGTCGGCGATCCAGCCGACCGGGCCGCCGGGCATGTCGTCGGCTGGCTCACCGATGCCGCGGCCAGGAGCGCGGTCGTCGAACGGCTCGACGAGGTCGCTGCCAGAGTGGCCCGGTCCGGGTCGGCATCCCGGGCCGCCGCCGCCGTCCTGGCGATCGCCGCCGGCGACGATCCGGCGGCTGCAGTGCGGGGCGTCGATGAAGCGATGGCCCGGGCCAAGGTTTTCCGCGCGGCCTAACGCTACACTTTTCAGCGGTGTCGGCCACCGCATCCAGCGGCGGTGCATGGTATCCACAGCCTGCTCGGATCTTTCGCCTCCATGCTCGCCGAACCCCAGCAGACGCCGTTCGACATCGACTTCCACGTCGCCGGCGTGCCGGTGCGGATCTCCGGGCTTTTCTGGCTCGGCACCGGGCTCATCGGCTGGGGCGTCTGCCAGTCGTTTGCCCGTGGTGACCAGCGGCAACTGCTCCTCTACCTCGCCATCTGGACGGCCGTGGTGCTGTTCTCGATCCTCGTCCACGAGCTCGGCCACGCGCTCATGTACCGGCGCTTCGGCCAGGATGCCCGGATCATCCTCTACCACTTCGGTGGTCTCGCGATCCCGACCAACTGGGGGCGCCGGCGGCACCTCCGCCCCGCCGAGCGGTTCCTCGTCTCGGCGGCCGGGCCGGTCGCGCAATTGCTCCTCGCTCTGGTCGTTATCCTCGTCCTCCGGGCGGGTGGGTATCTCGTCCCCTTCCCGATTGAATCGGTCGGCGAGGCGTTCGGGCTGTTCACAGGCCAACGATTCCGGTCGGCCTACGGCTTGGCCCTCGCCGATTTCCTCCTCTACGTGAACGTCATGTGGCCGCTGTTGAATCTCATGCCGGTGCCACCGCTCGACGGTGGGCAGATGGTCCGGGAGGGGATGGAGACTTTCGGCGTGGCCGACGCCGCTCGGATCGCCGCGGTCATCGGGCTCGTTGTCGGCGGTGGGGTCGCCTACCTCGCCTTCAACCGCGGCGAGCAGTATCTCGGGATCATGTTCGCCATGCTCGCCGTGGCCTGCTACCAGAGCTTGCAGCAGTCGCCTCCGTGGAGACGCTGGAACTGATGCCCCGCGGGCCTGCCGAACCGGCCGGCGGCCACCGTCTCACGGCGGTCGTCCTCGGCGCCAGCAATGTCTCGCGCGGTCAGGCCCGGCTCAATGCGGTGATCCGGGGGAGGTCCGCCGCGCCGGTCGAGCTGTTTATAGCCGCCGGGCATGGCCGGTCGTACGGCGCCACCAGCCGGGTGTGGATGCGGCGCCTCCCCTCGATCCTCGGCTGCGGAGTCTGGCGGGCCCTCGACCGCGAGGGGAGTGACCGCGGGCGCCTGGTCGCGCTGGTCACCGACATCGGCAATGACCTCCTCTACGGCTTCTCTCCTGCGCAGGTGGCGGCGTGGGTCCGGGAGGCGGTCGGTCGGCTTGTCGACCGTGGCGCGACGGTGGCGCTTGCCAGGCTTCCGCTCGAGGCAGTGCGCCGCGTCGGGCCGGTCCGCTACCGGGCCCTCAAGACGCTCTTCGTGCCTGGCTGTCCGCTGTCGATCGCAGGGATCCATTCGGCCGCGGCCGAGCTCGACGGCCTGATCGGAGATCTGGCGGCCGCTGCCGGGCTTTCCACGATCGATCAGCCAGGGGCGTGGTACGGCTTCGATACGCTCCATCCCCGCCGCCGGCACCTCGACACCCTCTGGCACCACGCCTGTGATGCCTGGGGCCTGCCGCCGGCCCGGTGCTTCACTCGAGCCGGTTTCCGCGAATGGTCGCGGCTGGGGCGCCAGGGGGCCGAGGTGCGGATGCTCGGCCGACGCATGCTCCACACGCGTCAACCGATCCGCCGTTACCCTGATGGGGGTTGGGTGGCGCTCTACTGATCGGCAACGACATCGTTCCGCTTTGGCGGCTGCTCTTGATCGCAGGGAGAATCTGAATCGTGACGACACGGGTGGTGGTCGTGATGGGGGTCAGCGGCATCGGCAAGACCGTCGTCGGTCGGGCGCTGGCCGACCGGCTCGGGTGGACGTTTGAGGATGCCGATCGCTTCCACCCCGCGGCCAACGTCGAACGGATGTCGCGCGGGATCGCGCTGACCGACACGCAGCGCTGGCCCTGGCTCGACGCGCTGGCCGACCTGATCACGGCGACCCTCGCCGCCGATGGGGGGCTCGTCCTCGCCTGCTCGGCCCTCGCCCGGCGCTACCGCGACCGGATGGGAGTGGAGAGGGATGGCGTGAGGCTCGTGTCGCTCGACGGCCCCCCCGAGCTCATCCGCGCCCGGATCGAGGCCCGCCGCGACCACTTCATGCCAGCCGCACTCCTCGACAGCCAACTGGCGGCCCTCGAGCGCCCCACCCCCGACGAGCGACCGATCGTGGTGGGAATCGATGCCGCTCCGGACGCGATCGCGGCCCGGATCGTCACGGCACTTGGGCCCGCCGACGGCTGATCGACGGCTGATCGACGAATCCTGGCGCCGCCGGACCAGTGCCGCGCGTCACAGCACCGGCAGCGACGGGAGCGGCGGGCGGATGGCGTGGGCGGCGGCGAGGTTGCCGACGAGACGCTGGCAGATCGATTCGAGGTAGGGACGCGCCGCCGGATCGTCGTAATTCGCCGCGGTTGTGCCGGCATCGCCATGTTCGCGGATCGGGATCTGGATCGGCACTTCGCCGAGGAACGGGATCTCGAGTTCCTGGGCCGTACGCCGGGCGCCGCCAGTGCCGAAGATGTCGTAGCGTTTTCCCGTGTCGGGGCAGACGAAGACGCTCATGTTCTCCACCATCCCCAGCACCGGGATGTTCACCTTGCGGAACATGGCGATCGCCTTGGTGGCATCGAGAAGAGCGACGTCCTGCGGCGTGCAGACGATCACCGCCCCGGTGAGTGGCAGCACCTGCGAGAGCGTCAGCGCGATGTCACCCGTTCCCGGCGGCATGTCGATGATGAGGTAATCGAGCGGGCCCCAGGCCGTGTCACGGAGCATCTGCGTGATCGCTCCATGGAGCATCGGCCCACGCCACACGACCGCCTCGCCGGGGGGAACGAGATAGCCGATCGACATCGTCGGCATGGCGAGCGGTGCGCCGGGGAGTTCCAGGCGCGGGGGGATGATCTTCCCCTCCTCGATCTGCGGCCGGCCGGAGAGGCCGAGGAGATGGGGCACGCTCGGGCCGTAGACATCGGCATCGAGGAGTCCGACCTTGCTCCCGGCGCGGGCCAAGCCGATGGCGATGCTCGCCGCGATCGTGCTCTTTCCCACCCCCCCCTTGCCGGAGCCGACGGCGATCACGCTCTTCGCCTCGAGGCCGATCTGACCGAGCTTCATCGGCGCCCGCTCGTGGGGCGTGATCGTCACCGCGACGTCGGCCACCGTCGGGAAGCGGGCCCGCAGCATCTCTTCGATCCGGGCCCGTGTGGCGGCGTGGAGGATCGCGGAATGGCTCGTCAGCCCGATGACGACCGCGATCCTCCCGGCCCCGACCTCCGTCGACACCACCTGCCCGGTATCGGTCAGCGGCCGTCCTGTCTCCGGATCGGCGATGGCGGCGAGGACCGAAGTGACAGCGATGCGATCGGGGGACGTCATGGTTGGGTCGAGGCCTGGGGGGCGGTGATGGCGTGCGGGGGAGTGATCGTGAGGCCGCTGACGGCGCCCGGCGCGATCGACGCCCCGGCCCGCGCGGCGGCGGAGAACAGCGGGCGTGGCTGGAGGGTGACCATCGCCATCACCACCAGCGCCGCGAGCATCGCGATGCCGGCGCCCAGGCCACCGTCGGCCTGCACGCCGCGCTTCGCGGAGCGGAAGTACATGGCCGCCACGATGCGGAGATAGTAGGCGGCGGCGATTGCCGCGTTGATCACGAGGATCACGGCGAGCGCCAGGAAGAACACGCGACGGCTCCCCGCCGTCGCCTGGGCCGTCCAGTCGACCTCGAGGGCGGCCAGCGCCAGCGAGAGTTTGCCCCAGAAGCCGGGGAGCGGCGGGATGCCGGCGAGGCTCAGCAGGAAGGTGGCCAGCGAGAAGGCGACCACTGGATTGGTCCCCGACAGGCCGTCGAGGTCGTCGATCGTGCTGATCTCCTCGCGCGGCGGCCGCGGCGCCGAGTCCGCCGACCACTCCGGCCAGCGGTGCCCCAGATACGCCAGCGCCCCGAACACGCCAATCGTCGCGGCCACGTAGGAAGCGAGGTAGAAGAGCGTCGCCGAGGCCCCCCCGAGGGCGGCGGTCCACGAGGTGTCGGAGCCCGGGAAGGGGCGGCCGCCGACCGTGGCATCGGCCGCGGCCGCGGCGGCCACGCCGACGAGGAGATAGCCGGCGTGGGCGATCGAGGAGCAGGCGAGCAGCCGGCGGAGATTCGTTTGGAGCAGCGCCATGCAGTTGCCGACGGTCATCGTCAGGGCCGCAAGCACCGCCGTGAGTTGCCAGAAAAACGTCAGCCAGGCAACGCCGGCCGGTCCAACGACCCCCTGGTTGAGAGCGATCATCCCCAGCTTCCCTCCGGTCCCGAGGGCGAGCAGACGGAGGAGGACGACGATGCCGGCCACCTTCGGAAGCGTGGAGAGGAGCGCCGCGTTGCCGGGACCAGCCCCTTCGTAGACATCCGGAGCGTAGAAGTGCATCGGCACCGCGGCGAGCCGGAACGCGATTCCGCCGATCATCATGCCGACGGCCACCGGGAGGAGCGTCTGGGCGGTCGCCACGATCCGGCCGTCACCGGAGCGGAGCCGGCTGCCGATCTCGGCGAGGCTCGTCGATCCACCGATCCCGTAGAGGCAGGCCAGGCCGTAGAGGAACAGGGCCGAGGCGACCAGCGAGAGAAAGAAATACTTCAGGCTCGCTTCCTGCCCCTGGGCATCGGTCCGCTTCAGCGCCAGGAGGATGTAGGTCGGGATCGACACCAACTCCAGGCCGGCGAAGAGGAGAACGAGATCATTGGCGGAGGCGATCAGCGACACTCCGGCGAGGAGGAGGAGGAACGTTCCCGCCTCTTCGCAGGTGCCGTTGGCACGCGGCTTTTGCCGGGGGGTGACCGCGCCGCGGAATTGATCCCCCGACTGCACGAGCGCCAGCCCCGCCCCGGCTAGGAGAACGAAGCGGCGGAAGAAGAGGGCGAAGTCGTCGAACGTGAACGGCCCCGATGACACGACCGACCCGGCTTCGAGCCCCATCCCCGGCCAGCAAGCCGCGACCGCGATGCCGATGAGGGCCACGAGCCATCCCTGGCGCAGCCCACAGAAGGCGCCACCGAGGTAGGCCACGAGGGCGGCCACCACGAGGACGATCTCTGGACCGGCGAGGAGGAAAGTCGATAGCGACGTCTGGGTCATGGGATTCGTTCGAAGCCGGCGGTGAGAGGGGGATCGGAAGGAACGATGGCCGTGCCGGGGAGCGTCGTGGCGGCGTTGGCCTGGGCCGTCTGGGGGAGGGGGGAACCATCGACAGCCCCCATCCGGGCGGCAAAGGCCGCGGCCCCGGGGGCCATGGCGGTGCGCACGGCGGCGGCACTGGGAGCGAGGAACGTGGCCGGAAAGAGCCCGATCCAGACAACGAAGAGGGCGAGGGGCGCCAGCGCCACCCATTCGTGCCAGCGCAGATCGTCGGTCGGCTCGGCGGCCGCGGGACCATGGCCATGACCG
>JBAWVV010000103.1:0-12433 GCA_037147115.1 Planctomycetia bacterium
GCCGCCTCCGCTCCCGCTTCCGGCGACGATCGACGACGAAGCTGGCTGGATCGACGTCGCGGTGCCGCTGCCGGCGGTGGAGGCGTTCGTCCCCGGCCGGGTGCGTCTGGCCGCGATCGGTGATCCCCAGGATCTCCAGGAGCCTCTCCTCCTCGACGACTTGGCGCCGCCGGGGCAGCCGCGGCAGGAGTTTGAGCCGCCGGCAGGGCGGAAGCTTCCCCCTGGAGCGAAGCCGGGGATGCTCCAGCAGGCGATCTACACGATCACCGAGCTCCCCAAGCTCGGCAGCAATGGCCTCGGGCTGACGGTGCTCGAGAAATCGGTGACCATCGGCCTGCCGGCGCCGACGGTCGATTCCCCACTCCTCATTACGCCCGGCTTCGGCGGCACACTCGTCGACGCCCCGGCCGGGGTCGATCTGCCCAGCGATCTCTACGAGGGCTACATCCAGGCACGCTGGCTGCGGAAGATCGGCAAACGTTTCGGCGTCGATCTGGCCGTCGCCCCCGGCTGGTACAGCGACTTCCACAACAACTCCTCCCAGAGCTTGCGGATCACCGGCCACGGTTTCGGCGCCTGGGAGGCGAACGATAATCTCCGCGTTGTCGCCGGCCTGATCTACCTCGACCGTTACGACGTCAACATGCTCCCGGCCGGCGGCCTCATCTGGACCCCGGCCGACGACAAGCGCTTCGAGCTCATCTTCCCGCGCCCACGGCTCGCCTGGCGCTTCGCCGAGCACCCCCGCGCCGCCCACTGGAGCTATCTCGCGGCGGAGTTCGGCGGCAACCAATGGGCGATGCAATCGGCGACTGGTGCCGACCAAGTGGTCGTCATCCGCGACTACCGTCTGATCGCCGGCTGGGAACGAAAGCCGGCGGATCTGGGGATCTCGTGGCGGCTCGAGACCGGCTTCGTCTTCGGCCGCACCGTGCAGTACTACGACTCAAACGAGTCGACCGTCCACCCCGGCAACACGTTTATGGTCCGCGCTGGGGCGTGGTACTGACGTCATCGTGGACGATTCCCTCCATGGCCTCACCTGCGGCGCGCCATTTGGATGACTAAGATGGCGGCATGCTCCGCGCGCCATCCGATCATCGTTTCTGCCAGGCCCGCCCTGATCCTGTCGCGGTCACGGCCCTCCTCGTGGCCGTTTGCATGACCATCCTCGGCGGCTGTACGAAGCCGGCCCCGCCACGGGCGTTGAACGCGCCGACAAGGATCCGCGTCGCCGCCGCCACCGACCTGCGCTCCTGCCTCGAAGCCCTCACCAACGCCTTCCAGGTCGAGCATCCCAACTTCGACCTCCTCCCTATCTTCGGGGCGTCTGGAGTCCTGCTGACACAGCTCAAAAGCGGCCTCGAGACCGATCTCTACCTCTCTGCCGACGTCGCCTACGCCCACGACCTCGCGGCGGCCGGCCTTGCCGCCGAGGCCGATGTCTTCGAGAGCGGTCAGGGGCGGCTGGTCATCTGGGTGCGCAACGAATCGCCGATCGACGTTGTCACGCTCGGCGCCGAGGCGCTCCTCGACACGTCAGTGCGCCGCGTCGCGATCGCCAATCCGGTCCACGCCCCGTATGGCCGGGCCGCTGTTGCGGCGCTTGAGCATCTCGGGCTCCACGATCGCCTCAAAGAGAAGCTCGCCGTCGGCGAGAGCGCGGCGCAGGCGGCGCACTACGTCGAGAGCGGTGCGGCGGAGGTGGGCATCCTGCCAATGGCCCTGGCGAAGGGGACGAGGCTCTCGGAGAGCGGCCGCTTCTGGGCGGTGCCGGCCGAGGCCCACCCCCCGATCCGCCACGGCGGCGCGATCCATGCCCGCGCCATCGACCGCGAGGCGACGGTGGCCTTCCGCGATTTTCTCCTCTCGCCGCCCGGTCGTGCGATCCTCGCCCGCTACGGGTTTGAGTTCCCCGCGGTGCCGTGACCCGACAGGATCTCTCCCCTTGGACGTCACCGCCGCCTGGCTCACGTTCCGACTCGCCGCCACGACGACGCTCCTCCTCGCTGCCGTCGGCCTGCCGCTGGCGTGGTGGCTCGCCGCCCCGCACGGCCGCGGCACCGGCCTCCGCGGCCTCGTCGAAGCGGTCTGCACGCTCCCGCTGGTGCTCCCGCCGACGGTGGCCGGCTTTTTCCTCCTCGTGGCCACCGCCCCCCAGGGCTTCGTCGGGAGAGTCTGGGGGAGGCTCACCGGGGGCACGCTCCCGTTCACGTTCAGCGGCATTCTCCTCGCCGCGGTGCTCATGAATCTCCCCTATGCGATCGGGCCGTTCACCGCGGCCTTCGCCGCGCTCGACCGCCGCCTCGTCGAGGCCTCCTGGTGCCTGGGGGAGTCGCGCACCGCGACGATGCTCCGCGTCGTTCTCCCCGGTTGTTGGCCGGGAATCGTCACCGGCCTGGTGATGACCTTCGCCCACGTCGTCGGGGAGTTCGGCGTCGTGCTGATGGTCGGGGGCAACATCCCCGGCATCACCCGCACGCTCTCGGTAGCGCTCTACGACGACGTCCAGGCGCTCGATCATGCCTCGGCGGCCCGGACGGCGACGGTGCTCGTCGCCGTGGCGCTTGCGGCGCTGGTCATCGTGCAACGGCTCGCGCGGCGGACGGTGGAGAAGGGATCGGGCCGATGAGCCAGCCTCGGCAGAGCCTCATTGCCGCCTTCACCCTCCGCCACCGCTCCGGCACGACGATCGACGGCTCCGTCGAGACCGGCAACGGCGTGGTGGTTCTCTACGGTCCCTCGGGCTGTGGCAAGACGACGGTCCTGCGGGCGCTGGCCGGCCTCGACCGGCCGGCGACGGGGCGGATCGCGTTCGACGGCGAGCCGTGGTTCGACGCCGCGCAGGGCATCGACCTGCCGCCGCAGGCGCGCGATGTCGGAATGCTCGGCCAGGATTTCGCACTCTTTCCCTGGCTCGACGTCACCGGGAACGTCGGCTACGCGCTGCGTCGCCTCCCTGCGGCGGAGCGCGCCGAGCGCGTCACCGAGGCCCTCCGCCGCTTCGATCTCGAATCGCTCGCGCGGCGGATGCCGGCGACGCTCTCCGGCGGCCAGCAGCAGCGCGTGGCGCTGGCGCGGGCCCTGGTGCGCCGGCCGCGGCTCCTCCTCCTTGACGAGCCGCTCTCGGCGCTCGACGCGCCGCTCCGCGCGCTGCTGCGGCCGGCCCTGCGGCGCTGGCTCGTCGAGACGGGGCTGCCGGTCGTCCTCGTCACCCACGACCACACCGAGGCCCTGGCGCTCGGCGACGGAATCGTCGTCATGGAGGAGGGGAAGGTGCTCCAGACGGGGACGGTGGCCGAGGTTTTCAGCCGGCCGGCCGATGCGCGCGTGGCGCGGATCGTCGGCACCGAGTCGATCCTCTGCGGCGAGGTGATCGCCATCGAGGCGGGCCTGGCGACGGTCGAGGTCGCCGGGGTGCGGCTGACGGCCGTCGCGCTCCCCGACGGCGGCCGGCTCGTCCATGTCTGCCTCCGTGCCGAAGAGGTGGTCCTTCTGCGGCACGCCGACGGGGGCGTGAGCGCCCGCAACCGCTTCCCCGCCACGGTGCGGTTCGTGGTCCCCGAGGGGGCGCTGGTCCGCGTCGGCCTCGATGCCGGCTTCGAGCTAACAGCACTGGTCACGCGCGCTGCCGCCGAGGAGCTCGCGCTCCTCCCAGGGGAGCGCGTGCTGGCGGCGGTCAAGGTGCCGGCCGTCCATCTCGTGCCCCGGTAGGCCCGTTTCTCCCGCCCGGTCGCTGTTTCACCGCCGATCCCCCGGTGACTATCATAAATGGTCTCAAGCGCCGTCCGGGTGGAGCCGTGCGCTGCCGTTTCCGGCCTGTCCGTCGCAAGTGTCACCCCTGTCGCGAGTGCCTTCCATGCCATTGCGTACCTTTGCCGCGTGCCTCCTCGGCTCCCTCCTCATGCTCCCCGGCTTCGGGCTCCGCTTCACCGCGGCCGCCGAGCGCTGGGAGCAGCTCCCCGAGAAGCAGCCTGCCGGTGCCGACGCCGTCGAGGTGCCCGCCGCGAAGAAGGGGGTGGCCGACTGGATCTGGGGCCCGAGCGACGATGGTGAATATCGGCTCGCCAAGTCGTTCACCGGCGGCGCCCGGAAGGGGATCGTCACCGCCACGGCCGACAATCGGATGACGCTCCTCCTCAACGGCAAGGAGATCGCCAAGGGCGACTCCTGGGAAAACCCCGTCGCCGTCGACCTCACAAAAGATCTCAAGGCCGGCGACAACGAGCTGGTCGCCATCGTCGCCAACGAAGGAGGCCCGGCTGGGTTCTCCTGCCGGATCGTCCTCACGGCCGCCGATGGGAGCGAGCAAGTGATCGCCACCGACGGCACCTGGAAGGGGGCCCCCGCTGGCAAGCCGACCGAGGCGGTCGCTGTCCGCGTCGTCGCCAAGGCGGGGGAGGGCCCATGGAAGGATGCTCTCGCCGGCGAGGCCCGGGCTGCCACGGCGCAGCCGTTCAATCTCCTTCCCGGCTTCCAGGTTGAAAAGCTGTTCACGGTGCCTCAAGACCAGCTCGGCTCGTGGGTCTGCCTCACCACCGATCCGAAGGGGCGGCTGATCGCCAGTGACCAGGGCGACAAGGGGCTCGTGCGGATCACGCCGGCGCCCCTCGATGGCTCGAAGCCGACGGTTGTCGAGAAGATCCCGGTCGAGCTGTCCGGTGCCCAAGGGCTCCTCTGGGCGTTCGACGCCCTGTATGTCGTCTGCAACGGCGGCCCCGGCAGCGGCCTCTACCGGGCGACCGATTCCAACGGCGACGACATCCTCGACCATGTCGAGAAGCTCCGCACGTTCGAAGGGGGAGGGGAACACGGTCCCCATGCCATTCGCCTTTCGCCCGATGGCAAGAAGCTATTCATTATCTGCGGCAACCACACCCTCCCGCCGTTCGCGGTGAAAAACATCACCGAGCCGCAATCGCTCGGTGGCATCCGTCCCAACCAGCGCCGCGTCGAGCTTCCCCCCGAAGCCACGAGCCGCTTGCCCGCCAACTGGGACGAAGATCTTCTCATCACGCGCCTCTGGGACGCCGGGGGCCATGCCGTCGGGATCCTCGCGCCGGGCGGCTATGTCGTCAGCACCGATCCCGATGGCAAGGAGTGGGAAATCTGGACCGGTGGCTACCGCAATCCCTACGACTTCGCCTTCAACGCCGACGGCGAGATGTTCGTCTACGACGCCGACATGGAGTGGGATTTCGGTTCGCCGTGGTATCGACCGACGCGCGTCAATCATGCCACGAGCGGCAGCGAGCTCGGCTGGCGTTCCGGCGCCGGCAAGTGGTCGCCGGCGCTGCCCGACAGCCTGCCGGCGCTCGTCGACATCGGCCCCGGCTCGCCGGTCGGCGCCTCCTTCGGCTACGGCGCGAAGTTTCCCGCCAAATATCAGCAGGCGTTTTTCATCTGCGACTGGACGTTCGGGACGATGTACGCAATCCATCTCACGCCCGACGGCTCGACCTACAAAGGCGAGAAGGAGGAGTTCGTGTCGCGGACGCCGCTCCCGCTCACCGACATGACGATCGGCCAAGATGGCGCCGTCTACTTCACCGTCGGTGGCCGTGGCGGCCAAGGGGAGCTCTACCGGGTGACCTACGTCGGCAAGGAATCGACCGCCCCGGTCGATGCCAAGTCGACCGCCGGTGCCGAGAGCCGCAAGGTCCGCCAGGCGCTCGAGGCCTTTCATGTGAAGGGGGCCGACACAACGGCGGCCGTCGCCGCGGCGCTCCCGCAGCTTGCCAATCCCGACCGCTTCATCCGCTACGCTGCCAGAATCGCGCTCGAGCACCAGCCGCTCGAGGCCTGGGCCGCCCGGGCATTCACCATCTCCAATCCACTTGCCCGAATCCATGCGGCGATCGCCGTCGCCCGGCAGGGGGAGCCGGCGATGCAGCCGCAGGTGCTCTCCGCCCTCGATGGCGTCGATCTCGCCAAGCTCGACACGGCCTCCAAAGTCGATCTCGTCCGCGCCTATCAGCTCGCGATGATCCGGCTCGGCGAACCGCCGGCGGAGGCGAAGGGGAAGATTGCCGCCAAGCTCGCGTCCCTGTTTCCCTCAGGCGCGTTCGATCTCGACCGCGAGCTCTCGAGCCTGCTGGTCGCTGTTCGGGCCCCGGGGATCGTGACGCAGCTTGTCGGCCTCATGGCCGAGCCGTCGAAGTCGGCCGGGGCCACCAACCTCGCCCCCAACGAAGAGGAGTTGCGACAGCTGATCACGCGGAATGCCGGCTACGGCAGCTCCGTCCGCGACGCCCTCGAGAAGCGCAGTGATCTCCTCCAGGTTCACTTCGCGTATGTCCTCCGGACGGTCAACGAGAAAGACACCTGGACGCTCGACGACCGCAAGGGCTACCACGGCTGGTTCAACCGGGCCCAGCAGTGGGCCGGCGGCGCGAGTTTCCGGAAGTTCCTCGTCAACATCGAGAACGACAGCCTCGTCGGCCTCTCGGAGAACGACAAGCTGGCGCTCGAAACGATCGGCGCCCGCAAGGCCTATGTCGCGCCGCCGCTGCCGAAGCCGGTCGGGCCGGGGCAGGCCTGGTCGGTCGATGCGGTTCTCGCGGCGGCCGAGAAGGGGCTCGCCACAGGGCGCGATTTCGACGGGGGCAAGCGCACCTTCGCGGCGGCCCGGTGCGTTGTCTGTCATCGCTTCGGCGACGACGGCGGCTCAACCGGCCCCGATCTCACCCAGGCCGGCGGCCGTTTTCAATTGAAGGACATGATCGAGGCGCTGGTGGTCCCGAGCAAGGTGGTGTCGGATCAGTACAAGGGGAGCATCGTCACCACCCAGGGGGGCAAGGCCCACACCGGCCGGATCGTGTATGAGTCGCCGGAGAAGGTCGTCGTCGTCACCGATCCAGAAGACGCGACGAAGTTCGTGGAGATCCCCCGCTCGGAGATCGACGAAATCATCCCGGCGGCCGAGTCGCTGATGCCCAAGGGGCTCATCGACAGCTTGAACGAGCAGGAGGTTCTCGATCTCCTCGCCTACACGCTCTCGCGAGGAAACCAAAGCGATGCCCGGTTCAAGAAGTGACAGCCCGGGGGGCGATGGCGGTCAACGCTATTCGCTGCACTCTAGGCACTGGTATGATACGTTTGTACACTTGTCTTTGTGAGAGGACTGCCTGATTCGGGCTCGCAATCGATTGCTGCTATCGATGACAACCGACTCGCCTAAATCGAATCATGATCCGTCGCCGGGGTTGGTGCTCTACACATCCTCGGACGGCACGACGCGGCTCCAGCTGCGGGTCGACCACAAAACGTTTTGGCTGTCGCAGCGTCAGATTGCTGAACTGTTCCAAAAGGACGTCCGGACGATCAACGAGCATCTCCAAAACATCTTTTCTGACGGCGAATTGTCGGGCGACGCAACTATCCGGAAATACCGGATAGTTCAGGCCGAGGGCTCGCGGACGGTCGAGCGGCTCGTGGACCACTATTCGCTCGACGCGGTCTTCGCCGTGGGCTACCGCGTCCGCTCCCCTCGCGGCGTCCAATTTCGCCAGTGGGCCACCACCCATTTGCGCGAGTTTTTGGTCAAAGGGTTCGTCATCGACGACGCTCGGCTCAAGGACCCGCGGGGCTGGGACCATTTCGATGAGCTGCTCGCGCGGATCCGCGATATCCGGGCGTCGGAAAAACGCTTCTACCAGAAGGTCCGCGATCTCCTTGCCTTGAGCTCCGATTACAAGGCCACCGAGCCGGAAACGGCCCTCTTCTTCGCCGAGACGCAAAACAAGCTCCTCTACGCCGCCACGGGCAGCACGGCCGCCGAGCTTATTGTCGCTCGGGCCGACGCCAGCTCGCCGAACATGGCCCTCACGAGCTGGAAGGGCTCGAGGGTCCGCAAGGAAGACGTCATCATCGCGAAGAACTATCTCACGCAAGATGAGATCGACACCCTCAACCGGCTGGTCGTGATCTTCCTGGAGCAGGCGGAGTTGCGGGTCAAGGATCGCAAGGAGCTCTCGCTCGCCTTCTGGCGTGACAACGTCGATGCCCTGTTGCGATTCAACGATCGGGCCGTACTGTTGGGCCCCGGCTCGGTCAGCCACGACGACGCAAAGCGGATTGCCGGAGAGCGCTACGACGAATTCGACGAGCGGCGCCGGCTCGCCGGCGCCGCTGCGGCCGACGCCGAAGACCTCCGCCAGATTGAGGAGCTCGAAAAGGAGCTGAAAGAGAGGAAGAAAGATCCCCCCGATGAGTGACCGGCTTCAATGCCCTCCGTATCCGTAAACGACCGGAAGCGGCAATTCGGCCCCTGGAGCGACGAAGAGCTACAATAGAGACAGCCGGGATTCGATCCTTCGAAGTGAAACCATGACGAGCCTTTGGCACTCCGGCCAGATATGCCGTTCCGTATGCAGTTGGTGGCCTCTGCTCCTCCTGGCGGCGCTCCCCGCTCGCGCCGTCGACTTCTCCCACGAGGTCGTCCCGATCCTCCGGGCCAAGTGTGGCAAGTGCCACACCGGCTCGCAGCGGCAGGGGGGCTTCTCGCTCAATGACCGCGAGACGATCCTCGCCGGCGGTGATTCAGGCACGCCGGGCCTCGTGGCCGGAGATGCCGCCGGGAGTGAACTGATCCGCCGGATCACGAGCACCGATCCCGACCTCCGCATGCCGAGCGAGGGGGAAGCGCTCCCGACGGAAGCGGTCGCGATTCTGACAGCCTGGGTCAACGCCAAGGCGCCGTGGGAAGATGGCTTCTCATTTGCTGGCAACACCTACGAAGCCCCCCTCGCCCTCCGGCCGGTCACACTCCCCGCCCCCAGCAACGGCCGTCTCCATTCGGTCGACCGGATCGTCGACGCCTACCATCGTGCCAAGGGAGTGCCGATGCCACCGCGCTGTGACGACGCCACATTTATCCGCCGCGTCAGCCTCGATCTCGTCGGCCTCCTTCCTTCCCCAGAGGCTGTCGACGCTTTCTGCGCCGACGCTGACCCCGGCAAGCGCCAGCGAAAGATCAAGGAGCTCCTCGACGATGACCTCGCGCGGGCCGAGCATTGGATGACGTTCTGGAATGATCTCCTCCGCAACGACTACACCGGCACCGGCTTCATCACCGGCGGCCGCAAGCAGATCACCCCCTGGCTCCATCGGGCCCTCGTCGACAACATTCCCTACGACCGGTTCGTCCGCGAGCTCGTGGCCCCCTCCGACGCCTCGCGCGGCTTCATCGACGGCATTGTGTGGCGCGGCGAGGTCAATTCGAGCCAGACCGTGCCGATCCAGTTCGCGCAAAACGTCGGGCAGACGTTCCTGGGGATCAATCTCAAGTGCGCAAGCTGCCACGACAGCTTCGTCGACCGCTGGAAGCTCCAAGAGACCTACGATCTCGCCGCGGTGATGGCCCCTGACACCCTCGAGCTCTTCCGCTGCGACAAGGCGACCGGCGCATTCGCCTCCCCCGGCTGGCCATTCAAGGAGCTCGGGGCGATCGACGGCGCGAAGCCGCCGGCCGAGCGGCTCGAGCAGCTCGCGCGCCTCATGACCGACCCGGGCAACGGCTGGCTGTCGCGGAATCTCGTCAATCGGCTCTGGGCGAAGCTCATGGGCCGCGGGCTCGTCCATCCGGTCGATGCTCTGCGGACGAGGCCCTGGAACGAAGACCTCCTCGACTCACTCGCCGCTGACTTCGTCGCTTCCGGCTACGACACCAAGCACGTCCTGGAAACCATCTGCGCCTCCGAGGCCTACGGGGCCGCGACCCCGAGCGTCGAGGGGCAGCCGCAGGGAAGCGACTACGTCTTCCACGGGCCGCTGCCGCGGCGGATGACGGCCGAGCAGTTCACCGACGCCCTCTGGCAGCTGACGAACGCTGCGCCGGCCAAGCCCGATGCCGACGTGCAGCGGGTGCGCCCCGATCCCGCGGCGCCACCATCCTCCCCGCCGGCAGCACGGTGGATCTGGAACAACCAAGCTGCGACCTCGCCCCCCAGTGAAAAGCTCGTCTTCCGGGTTCGCTTCGATCTCCTCGCGGCGCCAAAGCATGGCGTGGCGGTGGCCACGGCCGACAACGAAGTGACGATGTGGGTCAACGGCACGAAGGTTGGGCACACGGCCGACTGGGGCAATCCGTTTGTCGAACCGATCGGCGGAGCGCTCAAGCGGGGCAGCAACGAGGTCGTCGTCGTCGCCGCCAACGCCGAGGCCGGCGGGCCGGCGGCGCTCAAGGCTGAAATCCGCATCCGGCGGCCCGACGGTGAGACGACCTGGCTGGCGAGCGACGAATCGTGGGAGTGGACGGCGATGCTTCCCGACGGCGAAGGAAAATGGCCCGGCGGCCTTGAGCCGGCCGACTGGCAGAAGGCGAGCGTCGTCGAGGCGCAGGGCACCTGGGCTACGAGCGATGCGGCCTTCGCGGCGGGCCTTGCCGGAGCGACGGGGACACAACCGATGGTCCGCGCGGTCCTCGTGAAGTGCACGCCGCTGATGGCCTCCCTCGGCCGGCCCAACCGCGATCAGGTCGTGACGTCGCGCCCCACCGATCTCACGACGCTCGAAGCGATCCAACTGGCCAATGAGCAGGCGCTCTTCGAGACTTTTTCCGTTGGGGGGAGGCGGTGGCTCGCCGAACATGGGAATGATCCCGGACTCCTCGCCGGGACGATCTTCAAGACTGCCTTAGGTCGGCTCCCGACGCCGGCCGAAGCGACAGCCGTCCGCGAAATCCTCGGTGAAACGCCCACCGAATCGTCGGTCGCCGACTGCCTCTGGGCGGTCGTCATGCTCCCTGAGTTTCAGCTCATTCGATAGGTCTCGGTCTTCCCCGCAGGAGTCGATCCCGATGCGATCCCGCCCCAGCGATCAACAGCGCCGCGAGTTCCTCAAGTCACTCGCCGCGGCGGCGACGGCCACGCTCGCCCTTCCGCAGCCGCGGCTGGTGGCCGATGCGGTGATCGAGCATCCGGGCGCGACTGCCGACGCGATCATCGTTCTGTGGATGGCCGGCGGGATGGCGGCCCCCGACAACCTCGACCCGAAGAAGTACAAGCCGTTTGAAAAGGGGCTCGCGGTCGCTGACTGCATCAGCACCTTCCCGGCGATCCCCACCGCGATCGACGGCGTGCAGGTCTGCGAGGGGCTCGAGGGGATTGCGAGCGTTCTCGATCGCGGCACGCTCATCCGCTCGCATGTGCAGCCCGATCTCGGCAGCATCCTCCACTCGCGCCATCAATTCCACTGGCACACCGGCTACGTCCCGCCGCAGACGGTCGCCTGCCCGCACATCGGCGCCTGGATGGGGCGCGTCCTCGGGCCGCGCAATCCCACCATGCCGGCATTTATCAACATCGGCCAGCGCCTCGAAGGGATCGGCGAGAACGAAGAGATCAAGGCCTTCACCACCCCCGGCTTCTTCGGGAGCGAGTTCGGCCCGATGAATCTCCCCTTCCCTGAGGAGGCGGCGCTCGCCGTCCGGCCGCCGAAGGGGATGGAGCCGGGCAGGTTTGCCGATCGCTACAAGCATTTCCAGAAGCTCGTCGCCGCGGCGCCGGGCCGGGAGTTCACGAGCGACTACCACCAGGAGTCGATGCTGCGGAGCCTGGAGAACGCCCACCGCCTCCTCTCGGCGAAGGAGCGGGCCGCGTTCGACATCGCGCTCGAACCGAAAGAAGTGGTCGAGCAGTACGACACCGGCCGATTCGGCCGCGGCTGCCTCCTCGCCCGCCGGCTCGTCGAAAACGGCGCCCGGTATGTCGAGGTGACGACCGAATACATCCCCTTCGTCCACTGGGACACCCACGAGCGCGGCCACGAGACGGTCGACAGGATGCACAAAGAGATCGACCGCCCCATCGCCACGCTGATCCGCGATCTCGAGGCCCGCGGCCTCCTCGACCGGACGCTCGTCGTCATCGCCAGCGAGTTCAGCCGCGACATGATCACCGAGGGGCGGCCCGGCTCGAAGGCCACCGATCAGGCCAGCTCCCCGAAGGATTTCCTCCTCGAGCCGAATCACTATGGCCAGCACCGCCACTTCACCGGTGGATCGACCGTGGCCCTGTTCGGCGGCGGCGTGAAGAAGGGTTTTGTCTACGGAAAGACCGCCGACGAGCGCCCCTGCCTCGCCATTGAGAACCCGGTCACAATCACCGATCTCCATGCCACGCTGTTCACGGCGATGGGCATGAGCCCGAAGACGGTGTTCGACATCGAGGGGCGACCGTTCTACGCCACCGAGGATGGCAAGGGGCGGGCGGTCGAGGCGATCTTCAACGCGTAAGATGGTCTGTGGGCCCCGCCGACCGGCGTCTCCCCCTCCACGACCTCCCCATGCGACTGCTCCCAATCCTCCTTCTTATCGCCGCGCTGGTGTTGGCGATCGCCACGCCAGCCGCGGACCAAACCTCTCTGCGGGCACAAGACCCAGCCACGGCCAGCCCCACGGCGGCCTCCCGACCGAGCGTGCTCTCCGACGAGC
>JBAWVV010000104.1:0-12342 GCA_037147115.1 Planctomycetia bacterium
TGGATGGAAAAGCCTGATTCCGGAGAGGGGGAGAAAGAGGGCTCGACGAAACCTTCGCAGGGGGGCGAGCCGGCCGAAGGGAAGGGGAGTGGTGATTCGCCCCAGGAGCCAAACGAGCCCGACCAGCAACCCGAAGGGGATGACGAATCGTCGCGCGCGAAGCGCACCCAGCAGAGGCTCGAAGCGGCGGCCGAACGGATGCGCAGGGCGGAGGAGGGGATCGAGAAGGCCAAACGCCGCGATGCCCGCCAGGAGCAGGAGAAGGCGATCGAGGAGCTCGAGACCGCCCGGGCGGAGCTCGAGGAGATCCTCCGGCAGATGCGCGAGCAGGAGGTCGAGCGGCTCCTGGTGCAACTCGAGACCCGCCTGCGCGCCATGCTCCGGGCCGAGAAGGCGGTCCTCGCCGCGGCCGAAAAGATCGCCGCCGAACCGACCGCTGGTCGGGAGCGCGAACGGGAATTGGAGGCCGCGCGACTCGGGCGCGAGCAGTCGGCGATCGGTGCCGAGGCCGCCAAGGCCCTGACGCTCGTCCGCGACGATGGCTCGGCCGTGGCCATCCCAGAGGCCCTCGAACAGGTCCGTGACGACGCCACGCAGGCCGCCGCCCGGCTCGGCCGTGGGGATGTCGGGGGCACCACTCGGGGCATCGTTCAAGACATTGTCTCGAGCCTCGAGGAGATGGTGGCAGCGCTGGAGAAGGCACAGCGGGAAGAACAGCAACAGCAAAAGGGCTCCGCCGGCGGACGTCCCGCCGAACCGGGCGAGCAGCCCCTCGTCGACAAACTCTCCGAATTGAAGATGATCCGGTCGTTGCAGATGCGCGTGAACACGAGGACGCGGCGCTTCTCGCAGGTCCTCGGCGAGGGGGCCGAGCAGGCGGAGGAACCCGAGCTTCTCGACGCCGTGCGGCGCCTCTCCGATCGGCAGCGGAAGATCGAGCGGGCCGCTCATGACATCGTCACTGGTCTGACAGAATGAGGAACGAGCCATGAACCATGTCACCACGACGGTGGTCCCGGTCCGCGGGTGTTTCCGGCTGTGGCCGGTGGCCCTCGTGCAGGCCGTGATGGCCCTCGTCATGCCGGCGGCAGCCGCGGCCGACGGCACCTCCCACGCTCTGGCCACGGCGCCGGACGGGGGCGAGGGATCGGAGCTCGCCAAGCCCGCAAGCTGGCGGATCCCCACGCACGACGAGGTCGAGCAGTCGATCGTCGGTTGGATGGAACGCGCGGGCCTCCCGCCGGAACGGCGCGCTGCGGCACTCGGTCTGTGGGGGGAGCGGGGAGCCGATCCCGCCTTCGACCGGCTCGATGCCGTCATGGCGACGGTCGCCGAGGCCGACCCGCGCTGTCTCCCGGTCCTGGCTGTCGTGCCGGCCACGCCCGGCGTGCCGCCGGTGACGGCCGCAGCCCTCCCCGGTTGGGTCGGGGAGGAGGGCACCGATGACTTCGAGCGGCACGTCGTCAGGCTCTGGCTGGGACGCGAGCTCGTCCGCCAGGAACGATTCGACGACGGCCTCTCGCTCCTCGCCGGGCTCGATCCGGAGGCGGCCGTCGATCCAGCCTCGCTCCTCTTCCACAGTGCCGCCTGTCAGCATTGGTTGCTGCGGACTGACGACTGCCTCACGACACTCGACCGGCTCCTCGAACGCGCGGCGGAACTTCCGGTGCGCTACGAGCGCGTGGCGCGGCTGCTGCGTGCCGACATGACCGGGCTCGAAGAGGAATCGCTCGACCACATTGCTCGACGGATGCGCGACATCACGCGCCGGCTCGGCCAGGGGCGTGCCGGTCCGGTCACCCGACAGGTTCAGGATGGCGTCATCGAGTCGCTCGACAAACTGATCGCGGCGATCGAGGAGAAGCAAAACCAGCAGTCTGGCGGTGGCGGCGCGCCTGGCGGGGGCAATTCGGGCAACGGCAAGCCGATGGATGACAGCCGGATCGCCGGAGGGCAGGGCGCCGGCGAGGTGACGCGCCGCGATCTCGGCGCGGGGGAAGGCTGGGGCAACCTGCCACCCCACGAACGGGAGCAGGCCCTGCAGCAGATCGGCCGCGAGTTCCCCGCCCATTACCGGGAAGCGATCGAACAATACTTCAAGCGACTGGCCGCCGGCGAGTCGTCGCCATGATCGGCGCACGCCGAGCGCCGGGGGAGGCTCCCCGTCATCGAACCGAGGCACCATTGATGCGAGCACCCATCCCGACGCCAGTCCCCCCTGCGCGCGGGCGTATCCGGCGGCTGCGGCCGCTGCTCACCTTCCTCTCGATCTGGTGGGGACTCTCCGGCGGTGGCACGCTCGCCCGCGCCGCCGAGCCGACGTCGCTCCGCATCGAATCGACCGACAACGGGGTTTCGTCGGGGACGCTCGTCGCCCTCGACGGGGCGGGGCTGAAGATCGACGTGGCCGGCCAACAGCGCGTCGTGCCGATCGACACCCTTCGTTTGGTGGAGCGGCAAGGGGAGGTGGGGCGCGGAGTGGGGCGCTGCCGAATCGGCCTTGTCGACGGATCATGGATCGAAGCGGGGGAAATCGCCTGGGAAGGGAGCGTCGTCATCCTCACCCGGCCGGACGGCCGGGGGGAGATCCCGGTGGCGAAGGTCCGCAGTGTTGCCTGGCGACAGGCCGATGACGACGCCACGGCGGTCCCCGGCGCGGCCTGGCTGGTAGCGCTCCCCGAAACGATCGAAAGCGATCTTCTCGTTGTCGGCTCCGCCTCCGGCCACGAGTTCGTCGAATGCGCCATCAAGGCGATCGGCCCCGACACGATCACGGTCGTCCTCGACGAGGAGACGATCCCCGTCAAGCGGTCGAAGGTCATCGGCATCCACTGGCTGCGCGGTGAACCGACCGCGCCGAAGGGGGGCACCGGGAAGTCGGCGGCGGCCGTGGCCGTCGATCTCGTCGGAGGAGCCTTGCGCGCCCGCCGGATCGAGTGGACCCCGGAAAAGCTCCTCCTCGATGGCGATGTCAGTCTGCCCGGCGACGCCGTCGTTCGCCTCGATTGGGCCGCGGGACGGACGATGTCGCTGGTCGGGGTGGCGCCGGAGCGGCTCGAAGTCGAGCCGTGGTTTGGTGACCTCGGACGGATCCCCGGACTGGCCTCGTTCTTCGCCCCGCGGAGCGTGGTGGCGGAGGGCGGAGTCCCCCGTCCCGGCCTCGTCATCCGCCCCCGCACGGCGGCGGTCTGGCGCCTGCCGCCGGAGGCACGTCGCTTCCGGACGTCGATCGCCCCGGCCGGCGGAGCGCGCGCCGCAGGGATCTCCGAGGTGATCGTCACGGTCGACGATCGGGAGGTCTTCCGCCGGCAGATCGACGCATCCGCGGTCGACCCGGGGGCGGAGGGGATCCCGATCGAGGTCGACGTAGCGGGTGGACGTCGATTGGGGGTCACGGTCGGTTTTGTCAGCGCGTCCGATTCCGGTTGCCCGGTCCGATTCACCTCTCCGGCTGTTGAGCAATGAGTCTCTCGTTCCATCGTCGGTTTACCGCTTCACGGTGCCCGGGCTGTTTGTGGAGAAAGTCACCCCTCGCGATGCGCGGTGTCCTCCTCCTCAACGCCATCCTCCTGGCCACCTTTCTCGCCGCCGGCAACGTGGCGGCCACGGACGTCGCTGCGGCAGTGCGCGCCGCGGAACAGGAGCGGATCGAGGCGATTGCCCGGGCCTCGAAAGCGGCGGTGGCGATCTTCGCCGGTGACGCGGGGGGAGGCTCGGGGGTCCTCGTCAGCGCGGATGGCTACGCGCTGACGAACTTCCACGTCGTCCAACCCGCCGGCGTGGCGATGAAGTGCGGCCTCTCGGATGGAAAGCTCCACGACGCCGTCCTCGTCGGCCTCGATCCGACCGGCGACGTGGCCCTGATCAAGCTCGTCGGTCGCGACGATTTCCCCTTCGCCGAGCTCGCCGACAGCGATCTCGTCGAGGTGGGGGACTTCTGCTTCGCGGCGGGCAATCCCTTCCTCCTCGCCACCGACTTCCGCCCGTCGATCAGCGCCGGGATCGTCTCCGGGACGCGGCGCTACCAATTCCCGGCCGGCACGATCCTCGAGTACGCCGACTGTCTCCAGGTCGATGCGGCCATCAATCCCGGCAATTCGGGGGGCGGCCTATTCGACGCGGAGGGGCGGGTGATCGGAGTCAACGGGCGGGCCTCGTTCGAGAAGCGCGGCCGGGTGAACGTCGGTGTCGGTTACGCGATCTCGTCGAACCAACTCCGCCAGTTCCTCGGCTGCCTCAAAGGGGGACGCCTCGTCGATCATGCCACCCTCGGGGCGACGGTCGCCACCGCCGACGACGGACGGGTCGTCGTCTCCGACATTCTCGAATCGTCCGACGCCTACCGCCGCGGGCTGCGGTATGACGACGAGGTGGTATCGATGGCCGGCCGCCCCGTGCGGACGGTCAACGCCCTGAAAAACATCCTCGGCACGCTTCCGGCCGGGTGGCGCGTGCCGTTGGTCTACCGCCGCTCGGGCCGCCGCCACGAGATCCTCGTCCGTCTCGCCGGCCTTCACACCTCCGGCGAGTTGGCGAAGATCGTCGCCGGCGGTGCCGAGCCCGAAGCGCCGCCCGATGGGCCGCCGGGGAATCCGGATCCGGATCCGCAGCGCCGTGGCCGCCCCGGTGATCCGGCGCCGCACGGAGCGGGGAAAAAGCCCGAGGTCGTGCTCCCCCCCGCGCTCGTCGGGCTCTACGAGCCCCGCAACGGCTTCACGAATTTCTACTTCAACACCCTCGAGCGCGACCGGGTGGGGCGGCAGATGGCGGCCCGCCAGCCGCTTCCCGCCGGCGATGCCACCTGGGTGATGTCGGGACGGCTCGAGAAGGGACAGCCGTTCAAAATCGAGCTCTCCGATCGGCGCGCGACGATCGATCTGCCGACGGGGACGAGCTCCATCGATGCCACCGGGGAACTCGACGTCACGCCTGCGCCCCCCGGGAGTGGAGGGCTGCTGGCGGCGCTCGTCCTCTGGCGGCGTCTCCTCCGCGAGGGGGCTGCGAGCCTGGGGAGAACGACCTACTGGGGAACGGTGCCCCACTGGAGCGCTGCCGCGGCAGGCAACGGAGCGGAGTCGACCGCCGCGCCGGGCACGCCCGAGGGCGCGCGGCTCGTCGATGTCCTCGAGACGGCGGCATCCTCCGTGGAGGGGCGGTTTCTCGTCGCCGATGACGGGTTCATCCTTGGCGTCGATCTCTGGCCCACCCCCGACGCCGACCCGTGCGAAGTGCGCTTCAGCCCCGGGAGCGGATGGCCGGAGACGATGGAGGTTCGCCATGGCGATGAGGTGTTCGATCGATTCCGCATCGAGCGGATCGACATCGAGGCGCCGGCCGGTGACGGGCAGGACGGCGGCGCCGAAGGGCCGGCCGATGGGGGGACGACATGAACAACTGCCCGACGCGGGGGATGAGCGTGGTGCGCGGATGGATGGTCGTCATCGTGGCGCTGCTCGGGGGCGCGGAGGGGTGGGGTGCTTCGCCCGAAGAGACGATCGCCGGGGCCGCGCGCCGCGTCGTGAAGCTCTACGGGGCCGGGGGGGTGCGCGGCCTCGAGGCGTACCAGACAGGAATCCTCGTCAGTCCGGGGGGACACATCGTCACGGTGCTGAGCACCGTGCTCGATTCCGATTCGATCGATTGCGTGCTCGATGACGGTCGACGCTATCCGGCGACGCTCCTCGGCGCCGATCCGCGCCGCGAATTGGCGGTGCTGTCGATCGCCGGGGAGGATCTCCCCTGCTACGAACTTCCTCCGCCGGACCAGCTCCCCAAAGAATCGGCCGGGGGCGTTGAGCCCGTGGCTCGCGCTGCGCCGGGGAGCCGGGTGTTCGCGCTCTCGAATCTGTTCGGCGTGGCCGTCGGCGACGAGCGCGTCAGCGCCCAGCACGGCGTCGTATCGGCCGTCGTTCCCCTCGAGGCCCGGCGCGGGGCTCACGAGGCCCCGTACCGCGGCGACGTCTACATTCTCGACTGCACGACGAGCAATCCCGGCTCCGCCGGCGGAGCCCTCGTCGATTGGCGGGGTCGATTGGTCGGCATGCTCGGGAAGGAGTTGCGCGCCACCGCGACCGGCGTGTGGCTCAACTACGCGCTGCCGATCGACGAGGTGGCCCGTGGCTACCGCGGCGTCCTCGGTGCCGGGCCCGACGCCGAAGCAGCGTCTCCCAACCCCGACACGCTCCCCTACGACGTCGCCCTCCTCGGCGTCGTCCTCGTCTCTGACCTCCTCGACAAGACGCCGCCGTTCGTGGAGAGCATCCGTGATGGATCGGTGGCCGCCGGGGCCGGATTGCGTCCCGACGATCTCCTCGTCGCGGTCAACGGTCGTTCCGTCGCCTCCCGGTCGGCTGTGCAGCAAAGGCTGGCCGCCCTCGCTGACGGCGATCCGGTCCGGTTGACCGTGATCCGGGATGGCGGCATCGTCGAATGTGACCTCGGGCCGAAGCCGCTGGCCGGCAGGAGACCATAGATGCGCGCGAAGAATCAGACCGGCGGCCTTCCGGGGGGGCAGGGCAGGGGAGGGGTGTGGATCGTCTCTTGGCTGGCGGTTGCAATCCTCGCGTCCGTTTGGGGAGCGCGGGCCGGCGGGACCGAAGGCGTGGGGCTCGAGGAGGAGGCGGCTTTCCAGGCCGCCGCTGCCGCGGTCGCTCCAGCGGTGGTCCGGGTCGAGGTGGCGGGCGTCTCCGAGGCTGGCCTAGGCGGGCCGGCCGAGGCTTCCCCGGCATCAGGGCCCTCGAGCGGGTTTGTGGTCGGTGCCGACGGCTGGGTCGTGGCGACGTCGTTTGCCGTTCCCAAGGATGCGACCCAGGCGGTCGTCACCCTGCCCGGTGGTGACCGGCTCGTCGCCCGGGTGACTGGCCGCGATCTGGCCCGGGGCTTGGTGCTGCTGAAGATCGATCTCCCCGCGGGGGCGCCCCTGCTGCCGGTGATGGAGTCGGTGCCGCGAGCATCGCTGGCGGTCGGCCAGTGGACGCTCGTCCTTGGGCGCGCCTGGAGCGCTCAAGATCCGAGTGTCGGCATCGGGATCCTCTCGGCGACGAACCGGGCCTGGGGGAGGGCCGTCCAGACCGATGCGTCGGTATCGCCGGCGAACTACGGCGGCCCGTTGGTCGACATCGAAGGACGGGTGATCGGGGTGTTGGCCCCGCTGCCGGCCGAGGCGGCGGGGATGATGGCGGGAACGGAGCTCTATGACTCCGGAATTGGCTTCGCCGTGCCGCTGGAAGACATTCTCCGGGTCCTTCCCCGACTTCAGGCCGGCGAGACGCTCTCCCCCGGCATCATCGGAATTGGCTATGCCTCGCGGGATCCGTTCACCGCCCCTCCGGTCGTGGCCACCTGCCGGCCCGATTCCCCGGCCGGGCGCGCGGGCCTGCGCGTCGGCGACCGGATCGTCGAGGCAGGGGGCCGCCCTGTCAGCCGCGTCGCCGAGCTCAAACATGCCATTGCCCCGCTCTATGCCGGGGATCCCCTCGACCTCGTCGTGGAACGGGGGGAAGCCCGGGAGCGGCTGCCGATGCGCGTCGAACTCGTCGCCACGCTCCCCCCTTGGCGCCGCCCGGTCCTCGGCCTCGTGCCGCGCCGCACCGGGGGGGGAGACGCAGCCGTCGCCGGAGCCGCGCCGCCGCAGAACGCTGCCGCCGAGCGCGGCGTGAGCGTGGCCTGGGTCTGGCCTGACGGTCCGGCCGCCCGGGCCGGCATCACGGCGGGGGATCGGATCGTGTCGGTCCGCCCGCAGGCCGGCGGGGATGGAGGGGAGCCAACAACGCTCGAAGTCACCTCGGCTGCGATCCTCGGGGGATTCCTCGCCGGCCTCGATGCCGGTGCCACCGTCGACGTCGCCATCGAGCGTGGCGGCGAATCCCGATCGATCGCCGTTGCCTTGGTGGAGCAGCCGACGGCCGTGCCGGTCGGGGTGCCAGCGAGCGAGGTCGATCCCGCCACGACGGCGGTGGAGCGACTCGGTGCGGCGGAGATCGCCCGGCCGGCCTGGGGGGTACTCCCCGTAGCGACCGCCGAATCCCCCCTCGGCGTTCTCGTGTACTGCGGCCAGCCTGCCGGCGGGGGAGGGGCGGCCGCCAAGCCGGCCCGCGCTGCCGAGTTGGACGAGGCTTCCAAGCAGGAGGCCGAACGCTGGCGGGGCGCCGCCACGCGCTACGGGATCGCCGTCATTGTGATGCCATCGTCCGATCCCAATCGCTGGGGGCGCGAGGACATCGCCACCCTCGCTCGAACGCTCGACGGGCTGCGGCTGCGCCGCCCGATCGATCCGTCGCGGATCGCCTTCGCCGGGAGTGGCCCCGGGGGCGCCTTCGCCTGGCTGGCGGCCGAGGCCCTCGGGCCGACCGTCCGCGGCGTGGCCCTCCTCGAGAGCACGCTCCCCCGTCAGGCGACGATTTCCCCGACTGAACCGGGGCGGAGCCGTGCCATCCTCTTCGGGACGCTCCCCGGTGCCGCCGTGAACCGGGTCGACGACGATCGGCGCCGGCTCGAGGCGGCCGGATATCCGGTCGGTCTTCTTCCCGACCTCGGCGGCGCTGGGCTGCCGACGGAGACGCTCTGTTCGTGGGTCGAGGCGCTGGGCGTGCTGTGATCGACGGAGGGAGGGAAGGAGGGAGCCTCGGCGGGGAACGCCTGCGGATCCTCCTCCTCGACGACCATCTCGTCGTCGTCGACAAACCGGCCGGGATGCCGAGCGTCCCGGCACGGAACCGCTCCGATCCCCCCGACGTCGCCACCGTCCTCGCCGCCGGTGCCCTGGCAGGGACGCCGCGCCCCGAGGCGGTTCACCGCCTCGATCGTGACACGTCGGGATTGCTGATCCTCGCCCGGACAGCGCCGGCTCGGGCCGCGCTGGGGCGGGCGTTCGAGGAGGGGGGCGTGGAGAAGGGCTATCGGGCGCTGGTCCTCGGCCGGCCCCCCGCACCCGACGGGCTGCTCCACCTCCCGCTCGGGCCCGATCCCGCCGCGCCGCCGCGGCAGCGGGTCGATCCGATCGTCGGCCGCCCTGCCACCACCCGGTGGCGGACGATCGCGGGGCTGGGGCTACCGGCCGGCGTGACGGCGATCGATCTGATGCCGGTCACGGGACGGTCGCACCAGCTCCGTGTCCACCTCGCCTGGCTCGGGTGCCCGATCCTCGGCGACAGGCTCTACGGTCCTTCCGCGGCGGCCGGCCTGAGGCTTTGGCTCCACGCGGCCCGGATCGTCTTTCCGCATCCGTGCGGGGGCCATCCCGTGACGCTCTGGGCCCCGCTCTGCCTCGATCACTGATCCGCATCCCATGGTGCTCGACACGCGACAGGGAGCAACCAGTCTCCGGCGTCGAACCGAGCGCGGCTGCATGGAACTTCAGCATTCCGCTGCGCGCAAACCGGGCCGTCCGCGGAAAGGGCTGGTGGCCGGGAGCCTCCGCGCGCCGGCAAGGGACCCTCGAAAAAGCTCTCGAAATGGATTTTTTCAGCCCTTTGCGTGACGTACAGGAGTTTCTTCGGAAGTCTGACGGCGTTCGGCACGGGGTTTGAATTACAGATTCCCGGAGGTTGTCGAACCCCGTCCGATGGATCGAACACTGCGGAGGCCCTGGGGCAAGGCGCTTTTATCGCGATCCCACCGCTTTCCACGACCGAGGAGATGGTCACGAATCTGCGGGTCTCCCCGCACGAGGAGGTCAAAGGCCTCGACATCGGCGCGCACGGCAACGACGCCTACCACGGTTTTCAGATGATCCGCACCGAGTGACGGTCGTTGTACCGTCCATCGTCGGGGGCCAGCGATGCCCCCCTGACCGTCACGATCCAGAAGGATGCCCCAACGGCTTGGGTGGGTTTTCCGCCTAGCTCACCCAGGCCGGGGCATTCTTTGGGGTCGTTTTCAGGTGTGGTCTGCCGGGCCGGGGGCGGAGCAGGCCGGGGGGGCTCGGGGGAAGGCTTGTTGCCCGCGCGGTTGGACTGGGGCTCCCTCCCACGCGGGGCGTGGATGCGGGTAGGCTGTCGAGGGGAGGAACGCCGTCGGTGAAGCTCATCATTGCCATCATCCAGCCGTCTCGATTGGAGAGCGTCAAGCAAGCCCTCTCCGAGGTCGAGGTCTTTCGGCTGACGGTGCTTGACGTCCAGGGTTTCGGACGCCAGCGCGGACACGTCGAGAGTTACCGGGGGCACGATATCGCCGTCAATCTCCTTCGCAAGGTGCAACTCCAGATCGCGGTCAATGACGACTTCGTCGAACCGACGATTGCCGCCATCGTCAAGGGGGGGCGGACGGGGGAGGAAGGCGAGATCGGCGACGGCAAGATCTTCATCCTGCCGATGGACGAATGCGTGCGGATCCGCACCGGCGAGCGGGGCCGCGAAGCGATCTGACCGGCGCACGGGCGCCTGAGGGCGAAGATCAACCCTGCTGGGGATGGAGCCGCGACTGGCCGCCAAGGACGACCCGGTTGACCGCGGCGAGGAACGCCTTCGCCGAGGCCTCGAGTGAGTCGGTCGACACGCCGCGGCCGCGGGCGATCTGGCTGCCGAGGGGGGCGCCGGCGGGTTGGAGCTCTACGGTCACTTCAGCTTGGGCATCCTTGCCGACGGTCACCGCCTGGACGCGGAAATCTCGGCAGACGGTGACCACGCCGGTGAGCTTCTCGATCGCCAGGAAGATGCCGTCGATCGGTCCATCCCCGGCGTTGACCTCCACACTGCTCTCTTCCTCCCCCTGGGCCACGCGGAGCCTGACCCGCGGCGGCTGGCCACTGGAGCAGGTGAGGTCGTAACCGACGAGCGTGAAGCGCTCCGGGAGAGCGGTGAACTGGTCCTCGCACAGCGCGGCGATGTCGCCGTCGTAGATCTCCTTCTTCCGGTCGGCGAGGACTTTGAAGCGGTCGAACAGGCTCTGGAGCTGCTCCGGCGTGAGCTGGTAGCCAAGTGCCTTGGCGCGGTCGGCGAGGGCGGCCCGGCCACTGTGCTTGCCGAGAACGAGGTCGGTGCGGTCGAGCCCGACATCCTCGGGGCGGATGATCTCGTACGTGCTTCGTTCCTTGAGCATGCCGTCTTGGTGGATGCCCGCTTCATGGGCGAACGCATTGCGGCCCACGATCGCCTTGTTGCGCGGGACCTGGATCCCGGTGATCGTCGCCACGAGGCGGCTGGTGGGGACGAGCTTCTGGGTGGCGATCCGCGTCTCGCAGCCGTAGTGGTCGCGGCGCGTCCGCAGCGCCATCACGACCTCCTCGAGAGAGCAGTTCCCGGCCCGTTCCCCGAGCCCGTTGATCGTGCACTCGACCTGCCCCGCGCCCGCCTCGATGGCCGCCAGGCTGTTGGCCACCGCGAGGCCGAGATCGTCATGGCAGTGGACGCTGATCACGGCGCGGTCGATCCCCCGAACCCGCTCGCGGAGGGTGCTGATGACCCGGTGCATCTGCTGGGGCGTGGCGTAGCCGACGGTGTCGGGGATGTTAACGGTCGTGGCACCGGCGTCGATTGCCGCTTCCACGACCCGGCAGAGGAAGTCGAGCTCCGTGCGGGCGGCGTCCTCCGGCGAGAACTCGATGTCGGCGCAGAGCTGCCGTGCCCGCTGCACCCCGGCGACGGCCCGAGCCACCACTTCGTCCTCGGTCATCCGCAGTTTGAACTCGCGGTGGATCGAGCTCGTGGCGAGGAAAACATGGATCCGCGGCCGTTCCGCGCCGCGGAGGGCTTCCCAGGCGCGGTCGATGTCGGCATCGTTGCAACGGGCCAGGCCGCAGACGATCGCGCCACGGATTGCGGCGGCGATCTCCCGAACGCTGGCGAAGTCACCCGGCGACGCGATCGGGAAGCCGGCTTCGATGACGTCGACCCCGAGTTGCTGGAGCGCCTGGGCGATCTCCATCTTCTCGGTGAGGTTCATGCTCGCCCCCGGCGACTGCTCGCCGTCGCGGAGGGTGGTGTCGAAGATGCGGATCGTTCTGGCGGACGTCATGGAAGGCCTCGGAGGGCGCCGGCGGACAGGGATCGCGGATCGGCCGGGGCGACGTGGGGCTGCCCCGACCGGGGCTGCGGCGATGGCCCATCGTGGCCCCCGACCCGCAATGGCGTCAGGGGGCAGGGGCCGATCGACCGAATCGGGAAGTATAGGGAGTGGCACATGGTTGTGTAGAATCAGACGAGGTCGGTTTTGCCGATCGCCGTCTACCGGAGTGCGACCGACATGAGTGCCAGCGTCACCGCCGAGAGCCCTGGCGAGCGTGCCGGCCGCGCTTCCCGGGGTGGTACGCCCGCCGCGGGACGGCCTGGCGGCCAAAAACGGGCAGGATTCGCGGGAATCCTGGCGACGCTGCCGAAGGGGCTGGGGGGCGGGGCGGCCCTGGCG
>JBAWVV010000105.1:0-12328 GCA_037147115.1 Planctomycetia bacterium
AAGGGGGGCGGAGTGACGAGGACGAGCCGCGTCGGGGGGGGCCCGTCACCGGGTTTTCCTGTCGGCCCGCGGAGATCGCGACAGAGGCGGCCGAGCTGTGCGCGGAAGGCCGCGAGGCCGGCCGCGCCGGCAAACGATTCATTGCGGCCGTAGGCGACGATCACGACCTTGGGCTCGAGACCGCGGACAAGATCGAGGAGGCGGGCGTAGCCGGCCGACGGCGCGTCGAACACGCCGCGCGACTCGGCCCACACCGTGTCGCCGCTCCAGCCGAGATTGCGGAAGGTGAGGTGGGCGCCGGGATGCGTGGCCACCAGGGCCGTCTCGATCGCGCCCCGTTCCCCTTCGCGCTCGATGATCGCGTCGCCGAGGAGGACAACCCGGTCGCCGGTCTGGAGCTCGAAGCGCGGCCGGCTGGCCGGCTCTGCGGCGGCGAGCCCGAACCACGGCCCCATCGCCACGGCAAGGAAAAGCTGGGCGACCAGCGGCGGGAGGCCGCCCGGTCGAGGACTCGCTGGGGAGGGCATGGCGGACGCTTCCGGAGTGGCAGGAGAGGTGGTAGTGTAGCCAGCGTCGCGATGGCCGGGGGGCGTCCGCGGCGGCAGCGAAGGCTGCCGATTTCATCCACCCGATCCTCACCATCCGCATGTTTTCCGGAGAGCCATCCATGAAGGGCAACATCAACCACTCCCTCGTCTACTGGTGCTACAACGTCGCCGGCGACAAGTGGGACCTGGAGAAGATGTGCCATGTCGCCAAGGACCTCGGCTGCACGTCGATCGAGATCCTCGAGCCCGAAGCCTTCCCGACGCTCAAGAAACATGGCCTGACCTGCGCGCTGGCCGCCAACGGCATGCCCGGGGCGCCGTTCATGCGTGGCTTCAACAACCCGGCCTACCAGGCGGAGGTGATCGAGCGGACGACGAAGACGATCGACGGCTGCGCCGAGCACGGGATGCCGGCCGTGATCGCCTTCACCGGCTACAAGTGGCGCGACGCCGACGATCCCAACAGCGGTGAGATCTCGCTCGAGGAGGGGGCCGACAACTGCGTGAAGGGGCTCAAGGCGATCGCCGCCCACGCGGAGAAGAAGGGGGTGACGATCTGCCTCGAGCATCTCAACACGCGCGACGGCAGCCATCCGATGAAGGGCCACCCCGGCTATCAGGGGGACGACATCGATTATGTAGCGAACATCTGCCGCCGGGTCGGATCGCCGCGGGTCAAGCTCCTCTTCGACATCTACCATGTTCAGGTGATGAACGGCGACGTGATCCGCCGGCTCGAGGAGTGCAAGGATGTCATCGGCCACATCCACACCGCCGGCAACCCCGGTCGCGCCGAACTCGACGACAACCAGGAGATCAACTTCCCGCCGATCATGCGGAAGATCGTCGAGCTCGGCTACAAGGGCTGGGTGGGGCATGAGTTCATCCCCACGCGCGACGCCCTGACCGGGCTCAAGCAGGCCGTCAGCCTGTGCGACGTGTGAGCTGCGGTCACCTTTGGGTGAGTCATTCATCGCCGAGCGAGAAGCTCACGGCCTGGCTCACGGCTGAGCAAGCATGATCCGCACGTCGGCGACGTTCGTGCCGGTGGGCCCGGTGCGCACCAGGCCTGCGGCGCGCTCGAGGGCCGGCAGGGCGTCGCGGCGGGCGAGGGCCCGCGCAAGCGCCGCCCGGTCGGCGCCAAGCATCCGGGCCACCGTCGCATCGGCCACGCCGCCGGCCGCGTCGGTGGGGCCATCCTCGCCGTCGGTCCCCAGGCTCGCCACGAGGAGGCCGGCCGGCCAGTTGGCCGCCGCCGCGACCGCCGCGAGCACCGTCTGCTGATTGCGTCCCCCCAGGCCGTGATCAGCCGGGATGACCACCGTCGCCTCTCCCCCTTCGATGACGGCGCGGGGCCGGCCGTCCTGGGTCGCCCGGGCTGCGAGTTCGCTCCCTTCGACCGCGAGCCGGAGGCCGATCGCCTCGGCGTGGTTGAGGAGCGCGGGGGTGTCTGGGGCGGCGCGACGGACGATCGTTTCATATCCCAGGTCGCGGGCGGCGGCGGCGGCGGCCTCGACCGCCGTATCGTTGTTCCCCACGATCCGGTGGCTGACACAACAGCCCGCGGCGGTCTGCCAGTTCGGGCCGGCAGGGGCCGCTGGCTGCGGAGACCGCGCCACGGCAAGATCGTGGCGGAGGCTCGCGACGAGGCGCGGCGCGACGCCGGCGGCGATCGCACCGAAGGCCTCGAGGAGATCGAGCGCGACTCCAGGATCAACCGGGGTTGGCATGCAGGGGCCGGAGGCGATGAGGTCGAGCGGATCGCCGATGACATCGGAGAGGACGAGGACGACCAGCCGCCCGGCGGTGCAGGCCCGGGCCAGACCGCCGGCCTTGACGGCGCTGGTGGCCCGGCGGACGCAGTTCAGCGCGCCGATGCCGGCACCCGCGGCGGACAGGAAGCGGGTGACGGCGATCTTGTCGTCGAGCGTGAGGCCGTCGCGCGGCGCTGCCAACAGCGCCGATCCGCCGCCGGTGACCAGCGCGACGGCCAGATCATCGGGCCTGAGGCGCCCCAGGCTCGCGAGCATCGCGGCGGTGGCCGTGACGACGCGCGGCGTGGGAAGGTTGATCCCGGGGGGCCGAGTCTGACGGACCTCGATCGACGGGAGATTCCGGCCACATCCTTCCGGTACGCTCACGAGCCCGGAAAGTCGAGCGGTGGGGAACTCGGCGGCGGCCAGGAGCCCCTCGACGCCGGCCGCCATCCCGGCGGCGGCCTTCCCGGCCCCGACGACTACGATCCGCCCCGCCGGCAGGGGCCCGAGGAGATCGGCCGGCGCCGCGGCGAGGAGCGCTTGCGGATCGACGGCACCGATCGCTGCCTGCCAGATCCGCTCCGCGTCGGCGCGGAGGCTGTTGGGCAGCGCCATCATCCCCCCGGCGGCGGCTGAAAATTCTTCGGATCGAACTTGGAAAGATCGATTCCGCCGCGTGCTTCCTCCTCGAGGAGCTTGACGCGCATCTCGAGGCGCTCGAGGCGCCGCGCGAGGAGCTCTGGCGCTAAGGCCGAGGAGGTGGATGGCGCGGGGCGAGGCACGGATGGATAGCTGAGTTGCCGCTCGAGTGCGGCGAACAGGAAGAGCGGATCCTTGCCGCGGTTGGCCCGGGCGATCCGCCCCTCCTTCTCGCCAAAGAGGAGGACGCGGTCGGGCTCACTTTCCGCGCGACCGGCCAGGAGCGCCTCGCGCTTCTCGAGCCTCCAGTACTCCGGGCTGCGGACACTGATCAGGTCGCCGAGATCGACAAAGCCGACCTGCCGGCCGACGGTCCGGATCCACGCCCTCCAGTCGGCATCGAAGATCGGATCGTCGGCGATCGCCTCCATCCCCTTCTGGTAGTCGAGGCGGTTGCGTGAGAGGCACTCGAAGCGGTAGACGAACAGCCCCTGCGGCGTCGGCCCATCGGCGAGGTAGCGAGCCTCCCGCTCGAGGATCGCCAGCGCCATTCGCATGTCAAACCGCCCTCCTTCGTGCTCCGCCCGGTTCATGACGAACGTCTGGAAGCGGGTGAAGTAGTGGGGGATGCGGGCCATCGCGGTCGAGAGAGTGCCGAAGAGTTTGATCTCGGCGACGAGGTAGTCGATCGCCATCGGCAGTTTCGTCGTGGCGAGGACCTCCTGCCCGATCGACCCCAGCGCTTCCTGGGCGGCGATCCCCGCCGCCATCCGCTCGGCTAGAGCGTGGAACAGGTGGGCCTGTTCGATGTACTCCTCGCGGTCGAGCATGGAAATGTCAGTCACGGGGGACGTCTGGTCGCCGGGGCATCCTATACTCATGGAGATTCCCGCGCCGCCATCGCGTGCGGGTTCTCCCCCACGGGCTTCGCTATGCAGGAAGGTTTTTCTACGATCGAAGCCGCCGTTGCCGCCGTCCGTCGGGGCGAGGTGATCGTCGTCGTCGATGCCGAGGATCGGGAGAACGAGGGGGATTTCGTCTGCGCCGCCGAGAAGGCCACGCCCGAGGTGGTGAACTTCATGATCCGCCACGGCCGCGGCCAGGTGTGCATGCCGATCCTGCCGGAGATGGCCCGCCGGCTCGACCTGCCGATGATGGTCGAGGCCAATTCCACGCCGCTGGGCACCGCCTACACCGTCCCGGTCGACCACGTCTCCGCGCGGACGGGAATCACGGCCGGCGAGCGGGCCGCCACGATCGCCGCGATCCTCGCCCCCGAGACGCGGCCGGCCGACCTCGTCCGACCCGGCCACCTCTTTCCGCTGGTGGCCAAGGAGGGGGGCGTGCTCCGCCGCGCCGGCCACACCGAGGCGGCCGTCGATCTGGCGCGGATGGCGGGCATCCAGCCGGCCGGCGTCCTCTGCGAGATTCTCGACGACACCGGCAACCGCGCCGACCGGCAGACGCTCCACAGGCTGGCGCGTGAACACCGGCTCGAGATCATCTCGATCGAGCAACTCATCCGTCACCGCCGCACGCGCGAGCAACTCGTGGAACGGATCGCCGAGGCCGATCTGCCCACGACCTGGGGACGGTTCCGGGTCATCGCCTACGGGGTGAAGTTTGAGTCACAGCAGCCGATCGTCCTCGTGATGGGGGATCCCGCCACCGCCATCGATCCGCTCGTGCGGCTCCACTCCTCCTGTTTCACCGGCGACCTCCTCGATAGCCTCCGTTGCGACTGCGGAGACCAGCTCCATCTGGCCCTGGAGAAGATCGGCCAGGAGGGGGCGGGGGTACTCGTCTACCTTCCGCAGGAGGGACGGGGCATCGGCTTGGTGGAGAAGATCCGGGCCTACGCACTCCAGGATCAGGGGCTCGACACCGTCGAGGCGAATCTCGCCCTCGGCTTCAAGGCCGACGCCCGGGACTACGGCGTCGGTATCCAGATCCTCAAGGATCTCGGCCTGCGGCGTGTCCGGCTCCTCACGAACAACCCGAAGAAGACCGACGCCTTCATCTACGGCGGCTTCGATCTCGAGGTCGTCGACCAGGTGCCGATCCTTCCGCCGGTGCACGCGTTCAACCAGCGTTATCTGCAGACGAAGCGCGAGAAGATGGGGCACCGTTTCCCGGAGTGAGCGCCCGAGGCGGCGGAGGGGGAAGGTTGTCACGTGGGACGCGCGTCGCGATCGGGATCGGGTTGGCCGTGCTGGCCGTGGTCGGTTGCAGCCGGCGGCCCGAGTCGCTGCCGGAGGGAGTGACGACTCTGGCGCTCGATGGCCGGTGGGGGAAGGCGACGCGGGCCGGTCTGGCCGAGGGTCGCGACGTCGCCTTTGTGCCCCCTCCCCTGGCTGAGCTCGACGGTGCTGTCTGGATCGATCGGCCGGTGAAGGACAGCCTGGCGATCCTGCGGGGCGAGCTTGCCGCCGGGGAGGTGGGCGATCGCGCCGTGGCCGCACCGAACGACTCCCCCGCGGCCAACGCCAGGATCGTCGCCGCCCTCTCCCGGCTCCCCGCCGCCGGCGAGGCCGATCTCGGGGCCGTCCTCGTCCGCCACCTCCGGGTCGATCCAGTCAGCCTCAACCCGATCATGCGGAGCACGCCGGCGGAGTTCGAGGTTGCCGGGCTGACGGAGTTCCGCCTGTTCTCCTTCGACCGCCGGTTGGAGCCGTTCGCCATGGCGGAGACGGTCGCCTCCTGGCAGACCAGCGCCGACGGGCTCATCGATCGGGTCGTGCTCCGCGACGATCTGGTGTGGAGCGACGGTGCGCCGATCACGGCCCGTGACGTTGCCTTCAGCTACGCCGTGATCATGGATGACGACCTGCCGGAGCCAGGGGTCCGGGATGGCACCGACCAGCTCCGCGCCGTCGAGGCCTACGACGAGCGGACGGTCGTTTTCTTCCATCGGGAGCCGCTGGCCACGAACGTCTGGAGCCTCAACTTCCCGGTCATTCCCCGTCACGTCCACGAGGCGACCTGGCGCGGTGACCCGACCTTCCTCTCCGGTGATCCGGCAGCCCTGCCTGTCTGCGGAGGGCCGTACCGGATTGTCGAGTGGCACCGCGGGGAGCGGATCGTCCTCCGGCGGCGCGACGAATGGTCGCTCTTCGACGGGGCGCCGGTCCGCGATCAGCCCTCCTTCCGCGAGATTCATTTCAGGATCATCGAGGATCCGGCCGCGGCCCTCGCCGCGCTTGAGGCCGGGGAGATCGACGAGCTGGTCCTCTCGCCGGAACAGTGGCGCGCCGCGGAGGGGGCGGGAAGCGCGGCATGGACGAGGGTCACGGCCCCGGAATGGACCGTGACGTTCTTCGCCTGGAACATCGACACGCCGTTCTTCGCCGACCGTCGTGTTCGCCGGGCGATGACCCTTGCCTTCGATCATGGCTGGATGCTCCGGGAGCTTTTTTCGGGCCTTTACGATCCGGCGACCGGCCCGTTCCACGACGGCTCTTGGGCGGCGCCGCGGAAACGGCAGGCCGCGACCGAGCAGGATCCGCAGCGTGCCCAGCAGCTCCTCGATGACGCCGGCTGGGTCGACACCGACAACGACGGTGTCCGTGACCGTGACCTCGACGGGCGGCCGATCCCGTTTGAGTTCACGATGCTCGTCGCCGATCAGCCGCAACGCATCAGGACCTGCGAGCGCCTCCGGGACGACCTCGCGCGGATTGGGGTGCGGATGCACGTGCAGGTCGTCGACCAGACCACCCTCGTCGATCGCACCCGGTCGCGCCGTTTCGAGGCCTGGCATGGGAGCCGGGGGGCCGCGGCCGATCCCGATGCCACAAAGCGCGATTGGACAACGGAGGGGGCGGGGAACATCGTCGGCTACTCCAATCCGCTCGTCGACGCCCTCTACGACGCCGGGCGCCGGGAGCCCGATCGGACCAAGCGTGGGGAGAAGTACGGCCGGATCCAGGAGCACCTCTGGGAGGACCAGCCCTTCACCTGGCTCTCCTGGCGGAACGGGTTGTACGGATTCTCCCCCGATCTGCGGGGCATCGTCTTCAGCCCCCGCGGGCCCTCCACCTACACCCCCGGCATCCGCAGCGTGTGGCGGCCCCCTCGCGCAGGGGCGTCTCCCGGGGAAGGAGCGCCCTGACCGTTGCCACCGGCCGCCCCGCAGCCGGAAAGATCGGGGGCGGTGTTTTCCGCCGACAGCCAGGGGAGACACCGAGGGGCGACGCTGCGCGGGTCGGGCGCGGTAGGATTGAAGAGCCAGCGCCGCAGGCCTCCGGCGCCTTTCCCCTTCGCGGAATCAAACCATGCATCGGATGGTCGTCGGGATGGTCGTCGGGATGGAGCAATCCTGCGGACGGGGCGGCCGGCAGTCGCGGCGTCATCGGGCCGTGGCGCGGCTGATGATGGTCGTGCTCTTCGGCTCGCTGTTCGCCGCCGCCGCCACCGCGCAGGCCCCGCCACGCACCGGACCTTCCCCGGCCACCCCGTCATTGCCCGGGAAGGGCCGAGGCGATGCCGCGCCCCCGCCATTGTCGCCGGCGATCACCCGGGAAGAATTGCTCCGCCGCTTCGATCTCAATTTCGATGGCAAGATCGATGAAACCGAGGGGGAGATCGGGCGCTCGAAATTGCGTGCCGAGCGGAGGGAGGAAGAGGAAAGACAGCAGCGGGAACTCGACTTGATCGATCCTCTCACCGGCCGACCGCGGGAGGAGGCGAAGGAGACCGAGCCGAAGCGGAAGCGGCGAATCATCAGCATCGACGATCTGCTCCCGGGAGCCGACGATCCTGTCGGCGCCAACGACGCCGATCCCAGCGCCGCGGATCCGTCGCGCGGCGGTGCCAGCCCGGGAAGCAAGGAACGCCCGCGATCGGCGGCCCGCCAGATGCCCGCCGCGCCGGCCCCCGGCAACGGCCGGCCCGGGCTCCTCTCCGGCGGTGTGCGGGCCGGTGCCCCCCCGGCGCGTCCCGGCTACGGCGCTCCCTTGATGCCGCCGACGGGAGGAAGCAAGGCATCGCGGCCTCTCAACGCCGGCCGACCGGCGGGAAGCCTCCTCCCCGGTTCATCGACCGCCAGGCCCGCAGCGCCAGCCGCTGGAAACGCGGGGTCGCGGGCTGCTCCCGCCGCTGGGAATCCCGGTGCCGGTCAGGCACCGCGGCCGCCCCAGACCGGCCGATCGTCAGCCCCGCAGGCTCCGCCGGCAGCCCCGCGTGTGCCCCTGTTCCCTCCACCCCCAATCAATTGACTGACCTTGGCCGTGCCCGCTTCTCCGCCGGCTGATCCGACCGCTACGGCCCTCGTTGCCGCGCTGCTGGGCGATGGCGTGGAAGGGCCGGTGCTCGTTGTGACGACCGACGATACGGCCGGGGGGCTGGCGCCGGTGTGGGCGGAGGCGTTTGCCCGGGTCGGCTGGCACCACCGCGTGCGCGTCCTTGCTTGCCCTGTCGATCCCGCTGAAATCGCCGATGTTACCGCCGACATGATCACCTTCGCCCCCGGGGTGATCGTCGTCGCGGCCCCGCCGGATGTGACTGGCGCCGTCCAGAAGATGGCCGGCGCAGATTCGCGCCCGGTGGTGATTTGGCCCTCGGCTCGACGCACTCGCGACGGGATCGCCACGCCGACCGATTGAGCCCCCCACGCTCGCCCGTAGAATCTTCGCAGGCGGGGCGCTTCGCTCCGTAGGCGTTTTTCATTGCGGAGGCCGTGTGGAGACCAGCCCGATTCCCTCGATTCAAGCTCCCTGTCTCGCTCCCTGTCGCGGGCCGACGCGCTGGTCCCAGTCGAGGTGGGTGGGGCTGCCGGCAAGGCTGCTGCTGGCCGGGGCGATCCTGGCCTGCGACGGTGGCGTCATGCCGGTCATGCCGGGCGGAGGCCGGGCGCTCGCGCAGGAGGCGGCCGCCGGAGTCATCGATCGAGTCGCCCCCGATGCCTCCGAGCATGTCTTCGCGTCGGGGGTGCCCGATACGTTTGACGACCTCCGGGCCACGATCGATCGGGTCAAGCGCGAGACGGGGCGCGACTACCGCGTGCTCGTCGTCGGTGAAGGCCCCGACGGGGACCGCTCGGCGCGGGAGGTGCTCGACGCGATCCTCGCCCGCTGGGGCCAGGAAGTTCCCGCCGGGACCTCGAGGACGGCCTTCGATCCCTCGCAGGATGTTCTGATCTACGTCGATGTCAACGAGCACCGGATGGCGATGCACGCGCCGTGGAGCCTGGAGACCGGCAGCGGTCTCGACCCGCGGACGATCGAGGAGGAACTGATCGCCAAGGCGTTTCGGCCGCAGGCCCAGGATGGCCGCATCGATGCCGGCCTCGTGGCGCTGGTGAATGCCACCGAGTCGTGGGTCAAGGAGCGCCGCGACCGCGAGGTGGCGCGCCGGGAGGCTGATCGGGTGTTCCGCACGCGGACGCTCCCCCTGGCCGCCGCTTCGCTGGCTGGGCTGGGAGTGCTCGGGGCGCTGTCGGTCCAGTGGTCGAGGCATTCGCGCCGGACGCGCGAAGCGCGGGAGAAGCTGGCCGAGTTCAAAAGCGAGGTCGTCGCCCTCTCCGATTTGCTCGACGCCGAGCAGGAACGCCACCGCATGCTCCCCCACGCCGATCCCGACTTCCTCACGCCGATGGAGGGGCGGACGCGCGGCACCTATGACGGAGTCCAGTCGGCGCTCCACCGCTACCGCGAGCGCTGGCTCGAGCTGATGGATGTCTGGGAGAAGGCCGACGAGTTGATCAAGTCGGAGCGGACACTCGGGGCGGCGCGGGCCGACGAGGCGATCCAGATGCTCGATGCCGCAGCGGCGAAGCCCACGCTTGAGGATGTCACGCGGGAATGCCGGGCACCGCTCGACGAGCTCGAGAAGGCCCACGAGACGGCGCGCTCGATGGCCGGGGAGATCGACACCCGGATCACGGCGGCCGGCGTGCGTCTGGAGGGGATCCATCACCGGGGGCGCTCCGCGGCGTCGTTCCGCGGGCCGCTCGCCGAATCCGGGCATGCCTTGGAGCTGGCGCGGGCGGAGCTCGAGCGCGATCCGGTGGCGGCGCGGGCGCGGATGGAGGAGGCCCGCGGGGGGCTCGATGCCACGACCGCGCGGATCGACCTCTTCGAGGCCGGCGACGACCGGCGCCAGAAGGCGACGCTCCAGGCCGACGACCTTGAGCAGCGCGCCCGCACGAAGCGCGCTGAGGGCTGGCTCCTCACCGAACCGGGCGCCGACCCGTCGGTCCATGTCGGCAAGGCGCGAAAGCATCTCGAGGTGGCGGTGCAACTCCTCGACGCCGGCGAGATCGAGGCGGCGTCGAAGCATGTCGAGGAGGCGGAGCGGGGCGTGGCTGAGGGGATGGCCCTCCTCGAGAGCGTCGTGGCCGCCAAGGCGCGCGTCGCTGAGCTTCTCCCCGGCTCGATCACGCGGCTGGAGGCCCTCACCGGCCGGCGCGATGCCTCGGTGCGGACGCTCGACCAGCTTGCGGAAGCGTATGCCGCCGGATCGTGGTCCGATGTCGCCGACAATCCCGTCAAGGCCGACGAGGGGCTGTCGCGGGCCCGGGCGATGATCGCCGAGGCCCAGGATGCGGCCCGGCCCGATCGCCAGCATTACTTCCGGGCGATGGCGCTGGTCGAGGAGGCGGTTCGCCAGGAGGACTGGGTGGAGCGCTGCCAGACGGCGGTTGATCAGCGGCGCGGAGAGCTCGAAGCCCTGCGGGCCTCGTTGCCGCAGCGCTGCACCGGCGTGGGGCAGCGCGTCGGCACACTCGTGCGCCGTCTCGACAGCCAGGCTACCGACCGGGTGCGCGCCAACGAGCAGTGTCAATTGGCCGACCGTCTCATCGAAGTGGCCCGGCGCGGGCTCGCGGTGCAGCGGCCCGATCTCCCCAAGGCCGGGCAGGTGATCGATGCCGCCGAAGCCGCCACGGTGTCGGCCGAGCGACTCGCCGATGACGACGAGCGTCTCGCCCGCCAGGCCTTCGACGAGATCGAGACCGCCGACCGCGAGCTGCGCAAGGCGGCCGGCTGGTATGCGGAGGGGGTGAAGCCCGATGTCCGGACGGCCAGCGCGGCGCTGGAGAACGCCAAGGGATTGCTGACGCGGCAGTCCTACGAGGAAGCGATCCGCGCCGCCTCCGAGGCGCAGCGACTTGCGCGAGAAGCGCTCGCCGCGGCGAGCGACGAGGCGGCGCGCCGGCGGCGGGCCAGCCAACTCGAGGCCCAGCGGCGGCAGATGGAGGATTCGTATGTGCGGATGTCGCGCGGTACCGGGCCGTGGGTGATCCAGCTCCCCAGCGCGACGTTCTCTGGCCCCGATCCGTGGCGGACCGTTCAGCCCCAAGCGCCGTCGGTCCCTCCGGGGAATGCCACCGCGTCCGGCGGGTGGACGAGCCGGACGGCCGAAGGGGGCTGGTGACACCATCGGTGTCGGTCAGCGGATCTCGATCGGATCGACGTCGAGGCGTCCGATCTCCGTGATCGGTTCGGCTGCGGGCGGCTGCGGCAAAGCGCTCGGCGGGGGCGCGGCCGGCCCGCTCGGCAAGCTTGCCGCGGATGGCGGCGGTGGGGCCGAAACGGTGGCGGCGGGCGGGGCGACTGCCACCGCATCGAGCATCATCTCCAACTGGGTCACGCGCTGGCGCATCTGCCTGGGGATGAGGCTGCGCTGCTGTGGGGTGGCGATCGGTCCGTTGAACACCAGCCAGCCGCGGGCGTCGCGGGCCATCAAGCAGATGTCGGCGGCGCGGTAGATCTTGAGCCAGCAATCACGGTCTTCGAGGAGGACTGCGTCGGGGCCGAGGCGCCTGGCGCCGGGCGGGGGCGTGAACGCCGGCTCCTGGGGGGCGGTGACCGCGCCGGCCGGTGGCTGATCGGCGCGGATCGGCGCCGCGTTGGGAGGTGGTGCGGCCAGCGGCGCCGGGGCGCCGGGCTGAGGCGGCACGCTCTCCCCGTCCGGCGGTGCCGATGGCGCTAGCGCCACCGCGCCGCGCTGACCGGCGCGGCGGATGTCGAGGACCAGCGCTGCTTCAGGCCCGGCGGCGGCCACCAGGGCAGCGAGATCCTCGGGGAGCTTGAGCGGCCGGCCGTCGAGGGAGACGAGGACATCGTGGACGAGGAGCCCGGCCCGATCGGCCGGCGAGCCGGCCGTCACCGACCGGACAACGACGCCCACGTCCGGTGGCAGTTGGATGTGGCCACGAAGGAGCGGGGGAACCGGGGCCATGGTCATGCCCGCCGCGGGGGAATCGGCTGCGGCTGCAGCAACTTCCCCGGCGGGGCGGAGATCGGATCGGGGCGGCTCGCCTCCGATCGCGCCTTTCGCCACCGTGACGATCCCCATCAGGGCTGCAAGGCACCGCGCGACGGAGACGGTAACCCGGGCGGGACTTCTGGAGTGCATCGCGACGGGGTCCGGGGGGCGGTGGGG
>JBAWVV010000106.1:0-12324 GCA_037147115.1 Planctomycetia bacterium
CTCGCGGAGCGCCGACTCGAGGCTCTCGACGGCCGCGATGGCGTCGGTGTTGTGGGCCATGACACCGTCGGCGGAGAACGTCAGCGTGTTGGTCGCTCCGATCGCCGTCACGAGGTCGTCCTTGGCGGTCACATGCCGCAGAATCGCCTCCTTGTGGGGGATCGTCACGCTCAAGCCCGAGAGGGGCCAGCGCCCCGCCTCCCAGACGAACTCATCCAGCTGCTCCGCGGGGACTCGGAAGGGGAGGTACACCGCGTCGATCCCGGCGGCCGCCAGCGCCGCGTTGTGGACGACCGGCGAAAGCGAATGGCCGACAGGATCGGCCACGACGCCGTAGATCCGCGTCGCCGCGCTGATCTGGTCGTAGCGGTAGACGTCGCGCATCTGCCGCCAGCCGATCTGCCCCGGGGCGAGGAGCCGATCCTCGTGGAACGTCGCATAGGTGAACGGGGCACCGCACCGCCCCGTCAGCACCCGTGTCGGCATCCCGATGTCGCCCATGCAGATCCCGATCGTCGGCACCGTCGCCGCCTGCACCATCTCGAGCATTCGCAGGTTGTCGCTGGGATGGTTGGACATCGTGGCGATCTTGACGATGTCGGCATCGAGATCGGCCAGACGTTTATGGAGCACCGCGAGATCGGCGGGGGTCTTGTGGAAGTCGTGGTGGCTGATGATCCGCTTCGTCGGGCCGTAGCGGCGGATCTGAGGGGCGATGTCGTCCTCGAGGTCGACATACTCAGTCCCCTCCACGATCGCCGTGCGGAGGACGAGTTGCCGCTCCTCCTCGCTGCCGGCCCAGTGACCGCCGTCGGCGGCGCGGCGGCAGGTGGCGATCGCAGGGCAGGGGCGCGATCGCAAGAGCCGCTTGACCTGCACCTTCCCCTGGATGAAGTCGAGCCGCAGTTCCACCAGCCCGATACCGTTGTCGGCCAGGAACTTGTGCTCCGCGATCATGTGCCGGTGGCGGCCGCGGGCAATTCCCACGCAGATCATGGTGTCTGTTCCCCGTCGCGGGGTTCCAAGGGGTGCGGGAAGGATGGAGAGGAGCTCATATCCGCCGGAACTGGCGGTCGAGCTCGTGACGGGAGAGGGTCAGGGAGGTCGGTCGGCCGTGGGGGCAGTGGTGGGCATCGGTAACGAGGTGGCGGTCACGGACGAGGGCATCGATCTCGGGTTGCGAGAGCGGGTCCCCCGCCTTGATCGCCGCTTTGCAGGCCAGGCCGTGGAGCACCTCGTCGACGAGCATCGACGAGGCGTTCCCGCCCCCGGGGGACGCGGACGAGGGCAGCGACGCGATGCGGCCGATCACCTCCTGGAGCAGTTCGGCCGCCGAGGCCCCGCCGGCGAGGACCGGCTTCGCCGTGACGATGACGGTCGCCCCGCCGAATGGCTCGACCCGCAAGCCCGCCGCAGCCAGCGCCTCCGCATGCTCCGTCACGACCTCCAGTTCGGCCGGCGGGAGGTCGACACGCTCGGGGATCAGCAGGGGCTGCACCTCGAGACTCCCAGCCGCGATTGCCTCTTTGAACCGCTCGTAGAGGACCCGTTCATGGAGGGCGTGCTGGTCAATGACCTCGATCCCCTCGCGGCTCTCGACGACGAGGTAGCGGTCGTGCATCTGGACCGCCCGCTCGACGCCCGCCGCCGACACCGTCCTCCCATCAGTGGGCTCCTCGTCCCATCCGGGGAGGAGCGCCGGCATGCTCGGATGGGACGGGGCCAACGGCGTCTGCGGCTTCCACGCCGGGAGTGTTGGAGGGGCGAACCAGGGCTCCGCAGAGGGGGACGGCCACCGTCCCTCCGGGGCGGTCAGGACGCGCGGATCCTCCCCTTCCCGGTGACCGGTCGGCGGCCAGATCGGCGCGCGGGCGGGCCCGTTCCGACCGGCGTCGGTCGGCGGCGATAGCGGGGCGCGGAGATCGAGCGTGAGGAACTTCGTCCGCAGAGCCGAGAGGACGAGCCGGTAGAGCCGCGAGGGATCACGGAATCGCACCTCCATCTTCGCCGGGTGGACGTTGACGTCGACGAGGTCGGGCGGGATCTCGAAGCGGAGGAAGGCGATCGGCTGCCGACCGGTGAGGAGCACGCCCCGGTAGCCTTCCTGGACCGCATGGAGGATCGACCGGTCACGGAACGGCCGCCCCGATACGAACAGGTGCTGGAGCCGGGTGCCGGCCATGTCGTCCTCGGGACGACCGACCAGCCCGTGGACCGAGATCCCGTCGTCGGAGGCCTCGACCTCGATGAGGCGCTCCGCCAACGGCGTCCCGAACAGGTCGCCGATCCGCGTCCGCCACCGATCGGCTGCGGGAAGATCGTGGACGCGCCGAGCGTTGTGATCGAGCGTCATCGCCACGGCCGGATGGGCCAGGGCGGTGCGCACGAAGGCCTCCGAGGCATGCGACCACTCGGTCGCGGGGGCACGGAGAAAGGCCCGCCGAGCGGGGACCTTCGAGAACAGCTGATGGACCTCGACGGTCGTGCCGACCGGACATCCCTCCGGCACCACCTCCCCCATCACGCCGCCATCGACCTCGAGGCGGGCGCCGTGCTCCCCCGTCGGCGTGCGGGAACGGATCACGACCCTCGCCACCTCGGAGATCGAGGCGAGGGCCTCACCGCGGAAGCCGAGCGTCCCGATCCGCTCGAGATCCTCGGCGACCCGGAGCTTGCTCGTCGCATGCGGAGACACGGCCAGAGGGAGATCCTCGGCGTCAATCCCCGCCCCATCGTCGACCACGCGCACCAGCCCCACGCCCCCCTGCTCGAGCGTGACGGCGATCCGCGACGGCCCGGCATCGAGCGCGTTCTCGAGGAGCTCCTTGACGACGCTCGCCGGGCGTTCGACCACCTCGCCGGCGGCGATCCGATTCACGACCGACATCGGCAGGGTGTGGATGCGGCCCATGGCAGCGCGATCGGACCTCCGTGGCGGCGCCGCCACGGACAGGGTCACGACAGCTGAAACTCCTTGATCTTGCGGTACAGCGTCCGCTCGCCGATCCCGAGCATCTCGGACGCCTGCTCGCGGTTGCCACCGGTCACTTTCAGCGTCTCGGCGATGAACAACCGCTCGATCTCCTCCAGCGGCCGCCCGACCATCCCGGCGAGACCCGGGAGCCCGGCCGTGCCGCCGGGTTCACCGGCCGGCGCCGTGCCTGTCGCGCCCGCCGGATTGAGCTCGATCGGCAGGTCGTCGACGTCGAGGGTCTCGTCGCAGTCGACGACGACCATGCTCTCGATGACGTTCCGCAACTGCCGCACGTTGCCAGGCCAGGCGAAAGCAGCGAGCTTCATCCGCGCCGGTAACGACATCCCCTTGATCGACTTCCCGTGCCGCTTGGCAAACAACCGGATGAAGTGCTCGATGAGGAGCGGGATGTCGGCCGACCGTTCCTGCAGCGAGGGGATGGCGATCGTCACGACCTTGAGTCGGTGGTAGAGATCACTGCGGAAGGCCCCGGCGGTGATCGCGTCCTCGAGGTTGCGGTTGGTGGCCGAGAGGATGCGGACGTTGACGCGCACGGGGGTGTTTGAGCCCACCCGGGTAATCTCACCCGATTCGAGCACCCGCAGGAGCTTGATCTGCGTCGCCATCGGCATGTCGCCGACCTCGTCGAGGAACAGCGTGCCGCCGTTGGCATACTCGAACTTCCCCACCCGGTCGCTCGAGGCGTCGGTGAAGGCGCCGCGGACATGCCCGAACAACTCGCTCTCGAGGATGTTCTCACTCAACGCGGCGCAGTTGAGAGCGACGAAGGTCTTGTTCTTCCGCGGGCTGTTCTGGTGAACGGCCTGGGCGACGAGCTCCTTGCCGGTGCCGGTCTCCCCTTGAATCAGGAGCGTGGCATCGGTGGGGGCGATCCGCTTCAGGCGCTCGATGAGGCCGATCATCTGTGGGCTCGATCCGACGACCCCCTCGAAGCCGAACTTCTCGTCGAGTCGCTGGTGGAGCTCGAGGTTCTGCCGCTTCAGCCTCACCCCCTCGCTCGCCCGGTCGACGGCCGTGCGGAGGTGGGAAAGATCGAGTGGCTTCTGGAGGTAGGTGAAGGCGCCCTGCTGCATCGCCGCGACCGCCGAGGGGACGGTGCCATGGCCGGTGACGACGATCACTTCTGTCTCGGGGGAGGCCTGCTTGGCCCGGGAGAGGATCTCCAGGCCGCCGATGTCGTTCATCATCAGGTCGGTGACGACGACATCGAACGATTCCTGCTCGATCTTCCGCGCCCCCTCGGTGCCGCTGCCGACGATTGAGCATTGGTATCCGAGGCGGCTCAATCCCTCCCCCATCGTCCGCGCATGGACGATGTCATTGTCGACGACGAGCACGCGCACGAGTTTCTGCGTCCCGGGATTGGGGAGGACCGGTACAGGGGACGGCGGCGATTCACAAGATCCGGTCATATTAGAAGAGTACGAGGGGTGGGCCTGCCCCGTCCAGTTCCCTGCAGCCGTCGCGACACGGAAGCCGGGGCGGGGCAAGCAGAACTCACAGCGCCGCCCGGGGACCGGCCCCGGCCGGGGGGAGCCGGGGGGGGGCCGGCAGCCAGATCGTCACCTTCGTGCCCCGCCCGGGCGCACTCTCGATGTCGATCGTCCCGCCGTGGGCCTCGACGATCTTCCGCGAGGTTGGCAGCCCCAGGCCGCTTCCCCCCTGTTTCGTCGTGTAAAAAGCGCGGAACACCTTGGCGAGAGTCTCCTCCGACATCCCCTGGCCGGTGTCGATCAGCTCGATCGCCACTCCCAGTCCGGAAGGACGGGTGCGAACGACGAGTTGCCCGCCGGGATCCATCGCCTGGACGGCATTGATGAGGAGATTGAGCAGCGCCGAGCGGAAGGTCTCGCGATCGAGGCGAACCATCGGCAGTTCGGGATCGAGATAGCGGACGATTTCGACCTGCGCCTCGTTGGCCCGGGGCGTGAAGAAGTCGAGAAGCTGGTCGAACTCGACGTTGAGATTGCCCGGCTCGAGCGTCAGCGATTCCTGCCGGGCGAAGTCGAGGAAGTCGCCGAGGAGTTTCTGGAGACGGTCGCACTCCTCGCGAACCAATTCGATCTTCGCCTTGGCCCGCCGGTCGCGCTGCTTCGTCGGCGACTGAGGATCGGTGTTCTCGAAATCCTCCGCCAACAGCTCCATATTGAGCCGGATCGTGGAGAGTGGATTGCGGATCTCGTGGGCGAGGGCCCCGACCAGCGCCGCAAACTCGGCATACGTCTCCGCCCGGGGATGGACCGATTCGTCTGCCGCAGACATGCTCCCCCCTCCGCGCGGAGTCCCGGGCGCCGCCACGCTGGTGCGGCGCCCGGGAGATCCCGCTTGGTCGCTCGACGGGTCAGGAGCCGGCGTTGCCGGCGTTGCCGGCGCTCCCGCCATTGCCACCATCGGCGAGTTCACGCATCGCCACCTTCCGGCTGAGCTTCACCCGATCCTGATCGTCGACAGCGATCACCTTGACCCGCATCATGTCGCCGACGCGGCAGACGTCGCCGACGCTCGAGACATAGTCGTCCGACAACTCGCTGATGTGGCACAGACCATCCTTGCCGGGAACGAGTTCAACGAACGCACCGAAGTCCTTGATGCTCGTGACCCGACCCTCGTAGATTCGGCCGACCTGGATCGAGGCGGTCAGCGCCTCGATCTTCGCCATGGCCGCCATCGCCCCCTCGGCGTCATGGCTGGCCACCGTCACCGTGCCGTCGTCCTCGACCTCGATGCTCGCGCCGGTCGATTCCTGGATGGCACGGATCGTCTTTCCGCCCGGGCCGATGAGGAGGCCGATCTTCTCTGGGTTGATCTGCGTCCGCAGGAGCCGCGGAGCCCACGGGGAGATTTCCTGACGCGGACGACTGATCGTCGAGAGCATCGCACGGAGGATCTCGAGGCGGGCCACGCGGGACTGCTTCAGCGTCGCCTCGATGATCGCCGGCGAGATGCCGTCGATCTTCAGATCGAGCTGAATGCCCGTGATCCCGGCCGGGGTCCCGGCGATCTTGAAGTCCATGTCGCCGTAGTGGTCCTCGTCACCGATGATGTCGGTGAGGAGCTTCCACTCGTGCTCCGACTGCTTAACGAGCCCGACGGAGATCCCCGCGACGGGGCTCGTGATCGGCACGCCGGCGGCCATCAGGGCGAGGGTCGCACCGCACACCGAGGCCATCGAGCTCGAGCCGTTCGACTCGAGGATGTCGGAGAGCACCCGGATTGTGTAGGGGAAAACATCGGGAGCTGGGAGCACCGGCTTGACGCTCCGCTCGGCAAGGGCACCGTGGCCGATCTCGCGCCGGCCGGGGCCGCGGATTGGGCGGACCTCGCCGACGGAGAACGACGGGAAGTAGTAGTCGAGCATGAACTTCTTCGAATACTCGTCGAGGAGGCCGTCAACGCGCTGCTCGTCCTTGCCTGTCCCGAGGGTGATCGTCACCAACGCCTGGGTCTCGCCGCGCTGGAAGACCGCGGAACCGTGAACGCGTGGGAGCAGATCGACCTCACAGGAGATCGGACGGAGGGTCGTGTAGTCACGACCGTCGGGACGCTTTCCTTCGTAGATCAGGTCCCGAACGGCACGCTCCTCGAGCGCGTGCCAAACATGGGAGAAATCGGCCTCGCTGACGCCACCGGCATCACCCGACTTGGCAGTACCGGCCGGCTCGAGGGGGACAATCGCCGCCTTCGCCTTCTCCTTGAGGGCCTTCACCGCCTGACCACGCTCGGCCTTGACGGCGGTCGCCTTGGCGGCCTTCAGGTCGTGGAGGTAGTCGCGAGTGAGCCGCTCGCGGAGGTTGGTGTAGTCGGCGAGGACATACTCCTTCTTCGGCTTCCCGGCGAGCCGGACGAGCTCATGCTGCATCGAGCACAGCTCGCGGATGATCCGGTGGCACTCGACGATCGCCTCGAGCATGCGGGCTTCGGGCATCTCGCGGGCGAAGCCCTCGATCATCAGCACCGCCGTCTCGCTTCCGGAGACGATCAGGTCGAGATCGCTCTCCTCGAGCTGATCCTGGGTCGGGAACGGAACAAACACCCCGTCGACCTGCGCCAACCGGACGCTCCCAAGCGGCCCGCGGAAGGGGAGCGGGGAGATCGACAGTGCCGCCGAAGCACCGTTCATCGCCAAGACGTCGCCGTCGTTTTGCTTGTCGCTGGAGAGGACCGAGGCCTGGATTTGGACCTCGTCGAAGAACCCGTCGGGGAACAACGGGCGAATGGGACGATCCATGAGACGGCTCGTGAGCGTCTCCTTCATCGTCGGGCGCCCCTCGCGCTTGAGGAAGCCACCGGGAAACTTGCCCGCCGCCGCAGAACGCTCGCGGTAATCGCAGGTGAGCGGAAAGAAATCGATGCCGGTGCGTGGTGCGCCGGTCGCTGCGGCCACGATGACCGCCGTCTCCGCGTAGCGCACGAGAACGGCTCCGGCCGCCTGCTTCGCCAACTGTCCCGTCTCGATGGAGAGGGTGTGATTTCCGATTTTTCGTTCGACAACCGTTTTCATAAAAACTCTTCTTTCTTCCCTGCCCGCCCGACCGCGCGCCCTGTGCACGCCGTCGTCACGAGGGGCGATGGAGCTGAGCTCACCCCCCCCGATACCGAACCAAGGCGGCGAGACGTCCGAGGCTCGGCCACGTGCCGAACCTCCAGGACTCCACCACCGCCTCTGCCGACCGACTTCAACGCCCCCCGCAATCAGGGGAACAGTTCCCGGTGGCACGCTCCCGGCAGCAACGAACCGCCGGAAGCATCAAGTGGACGGGGAATGCAGGCCTGAGGATCATTGCCCTCACGACGCCCCACCCCCAATGGACCAGAATCTCTCCCCGAACCGCCGCCGAGACCGAGCACCGCAGTGCCACGCAAGGAGAGCGGACCGTGTGAACCCTTCACTTCAAGGGCCCGCGGCCAGCCAGAAGCAAGCCGCTGACGTTCGCCGCGACGAGGGTTTGCCTCGGGCGTCGGCGACGGGCCCAACCAAACCTCGGCGATTACTTGCGGATCTCGAGTCGCTGGATGATGTCGAGGTACCGCTGCGGCTCGACCCGCTTGAGATAGTCGAGCAGGCGACGGCGGCGACTGACCATTTGCAGCAGACCACGCCGGCTGGCGAAGTCTTTTGAGTGCGTTTTGAAATGCCCGGTCAGATGGGTGATCCGGCCCGAGAGCAGGGCGATCTGGATCTCCGCCGAGCCGGTGTCGGCATTCCCTCGCCGATACGCACCGATGAGTTCCGTTTTACGATCTTTCGTGAGCGACATCAGCCGAAAACCGCCCTCTTGCAGGCGACCTGAAACGTGACGGGCAAGCCGTGCGCGGCACTCCGAGGATGCACGTTGCATCCCACTCCATGTACCACCGGCACGCCTACCACGGAAACCAAATCATCCGCGGCATTCACCGCGACAAACCATGTCTATTGAGGAACCAAAAAGTGTATCGGCGGGGGGCCGATTTGCAACAGCATCCGCCCCCACCGGCATCCCCCGGCCCAATTGGCTTAGCCGGGGTGGTCCCGGGGGGGAATGCCTCCCGCCCGGGACCAGCAGAAAAAAACCGACGCAGGCCCCCGGGCATCAGGCGACCGTAGTCCTGCCGCCACGGGGGGTTTTGACGACATTCCAGGCCAGCCCGAGCTTTTCCATGACCAGGATCATCCAGTAGGTGGTGTCGAACTCCCACCACCGGTGGCCGTGCTTGGCCATCCGTTGAAAAGCGTGGTGGTTGTTGTGCCACCCCTCACCGAACGCCAGCAGCCCGACCCACCACAGATTCCGCGAGTTGTCGTTCGTCTCGTAGTTGCGGTAGCCCCAGATGTGGGTTGCCGAATTGACGAACCACGTCACATGAAACACGTAGACCATCCGCACGGCCAGCCCCCACAGGAGCCACGAGACTCCGGTCCGCCAGTCGTAGATCGCCGCCCCGGAGAAGAGGAGAGCCGCGCCGATGACAACGTGCCACAGCAGGAACGTCTTGTGGAGAAAGAGGATCCCCGGATCCTTGTAGAGATCGGGGGCCCAGCGACGGCAGTGGGCGTCGAGCTCGGCGGCGTTGCGCCGCGGAAACATCCAGGTGATGTGGCTCCAGACGCCACCGTCGTACGGTGTGTGCGGATCACCCTCGAGATCGCTGAAGGCGTGGTGCTTGCGGTGATTGGCGACCCAGTGGAGCGCCGAGCCCTCACCGGACACCCCCCCCATCCAAGCGTAAAACATCTTCACGGCCCGGGTGGTCGAGAAGCTCCCGTGCGTCAGCAGGCGGTGGTAGCCGAGACAGACGCCGAGGCTCCCAGTGGCCCAGCTCAAGACCACGCAGATCGCCAGCCCCGACCAGCTGAAGAAGAAGGGGGCCACCAGAGCGGCGGCATGGATCAGCCCGATCCAGATGACGACCGGCCAATCGAGGTCGCTCCAGTGCTGGCCGGTGTGTTGATGGTGCGGATCGGCATCGTTGGTCAGTGCCGTCTCCCCGCCGACGTGGTCGTGCCGCTCGACCTGACTCTGGGGGCCGCCGATTGCCGACCGCCCGAAGGCGAACTCGTCGGCGTCGACGTCGATCGGCGCATGGCGACCGTCATTGGCCAGCTGGGCCGTGGAATGGCCGGAGGCGGTCGAAACGGGCTTGCCGGCCTTGGGGGGCCGGGACTGCTTGGGGGAGTGACTGGTCTTCGACGTCATGTCGGGACGGGCCTCGGAGGGAGGGGAGGGAATCGCCACGGGGGCGCTGGCCTGCGATGGCAACTGCCATCATCGAGCAGGTCCTTACTTTGATGCATTTCCCCGGGCTTGCCAGCGTCGGCGGGTCAGACCCCAGTCGATTCACCGTCAAGACTTCGTCAATTTCCCCTAACTCCCCTCCGTTGGAGTGGGAGAAGAGGGTCTGGCGCTGCGGCCCGCGCGGGAAAGGGGAAGATCGAGAGAAGCCATCCGCTCATCGGCGTGGCCGGCACCGCCGGCGCGGTGGTCGGTGAGAGGGCCCGTGCCACGGAAGAGAGGCTCACCGCGGCGACCGGCGGCTCGAGGAGCGAACCGTCGGTCCCCACCAGCAGGGCCGATTGGTCGGCGGCGGTGATCCGCATCCCCCGTTCATCAATCTCGACGCTGGCCGCGCCGCGCTCGAAGCGGATGTCGGTGCCGCGCGGGGCTGGCCTCCACCCGGGGCCGACGCGGCATCCGAGCGTCGTCACGAGGGCCTCGAGGCCCTCCTGCTCGATCTCACCGGCACCGGTCACCACGCGCCCCCGGACCGAGTCGACCCGCCCCGCCACCATCCGACATTCGGCGATGTCGACGCGTGCCATGCCGGTGGCATGCCAGGGGATGGCCGTCGTGACGGCGGCGAGATCGACGTCGGCAAGGACTGCGCTGAACGATCCGTCCCAGCCGCTCGCCCCCACTTCGGCATCGATCGCACCGGCGAGAGTTGCAAGGCCCGCTCCCTCGGCTGCGCCAGCCGACCAGCCGAGGGCCGCTGCGACGGCGCCGATCGGAACGGGCGTCGCCACCTGCCCCCGCACCGAGAGGCGTTTCCCCGGCGCTCCGGCCACCGTGAGGGCTTGGACGACGAGCCACTCCCCGTTCTCCGGCTCCGCGCGGAGGCGGATCGCCCGGCCGGCCTCGGCCCCGACACACTCGATCCGCGTTCCGACACGGCCAGGAGTCTCCGCCGTGCCGAAGCCGAACCGACCGATATCGATGACGACGTTGCGATTGAATCGGGTCGGTTCATCGAGCCAGGCGCGCGCCAGGCGCACCGCGGCAGCGATCGCCGTCGGGGTGCCGGTAAGCTCCGACAGACGGATGCGGACTTCCGTCGCGGACGACTCCACATCGATCCGCGGCACCCGAACCGACTCCCCCCCGCGGCCGTCGGGCAGGGCGACATCCACCAGCCGGAGCGCTCCGGGGCGAAGATGTTCGACGCGCCCGACCGCCAGCGGCATGCCGAGACTCCTCTCCCACTCCCGAACGAGCTGGTCGCGGTGGCCCCCGGTGCGGCGCCACCCGGCCCAGGCGACGAGCACCGCGCAGGGGATCAGGCAGGCGACGACGAACGTCGTGCGGACGACACGGCTGCGGGCGGCTTGCTGGGCGACGAACATCCATGTCCCTCGCGGATTTCCGGGGAATCCGTCCCCCGGCGGCTTTCCGTCATCGTCTTCGTCAACGGGCGCGGGCCAGATCGTGGTAGAGCTTCCAGCGCGCCAGCATCTCCTCGACGCTGTCGCCGCCGAACTTGTCGACGAGTGCCGCCGCCATTTCGAAGGCGACGACATGCTCGACAATCACCGCCGCAGCGCTCACCGCGCAGACGTCGCTCCGCTCGTAGGCCGCTTCCTCGGTCTGTTTCGTCCGCAGATTCACGCTCTCCAGCGGCTTGCGGAGGGTGCTGATCGGCTTCATCGCGGCCCGGATCACCAGCGGCTGCCCGTTGGTCATCCCCGCCTCGAGGCCGCCGGCGTTGTTCGTCGGCCGGGTGAAGCCGAGATCGGTCTGATCACGCCGCGCCGCGTCGTAATGAATCGGGTCGTGAACCTGCGAGCCACGGCGCTTGGCTGCCTCGAAGCCGAGCCCGATCTCGACCCCTTTGATCGCCTGCACGGCCATCACCGCCTGAGCGAGTCGGCCATCGAGCTTGCGATCCCACTGGGCGTGGGTCCCGAGGCCGATCGGCAGACCGTCGACGCGGACCTCGACCACGCCCCCGAGGGTGTCCCCCTCCTTGCCGACCCGGTCGATGAGCTCGGTGACTTCCTCATCTCGCTCGGGGTGGAGCGAATAGATGGCGCTGGAATCCCTCAAGCCCCGCAGCTCGGGAAGCGTCCCCTCACGGGGCCCCAGCTCGATGCCGCCAAGCGCCGTCACCCAGCCGCCGACCTCGATCCCGAAGGTGGCAAGGAGTTGGCGGGCGAGGGCTCCGGCCGCCACCCGCGCCGCGGTCTCGCGAGCGCTGGCGCGTTCGAGCACCGCGCGGACGCTGCCGAGATGTTTGACGGCGCCGGGCAGGTCGGCATGCCCCGGCCGCGGACGGTCGACGTCGTCGAGCCGTTCGAGCTTGGCGTCGCGGTTGACGATCTCCATTGCCAACGGGCTGCCAAGCGTCGTTCCCCGCCACAGTCCCGACAGGAATCGGACGCTGTCGGTCTCGATCCGCTGCCGTCCACCACGACCATAGCCCCCCTGTCGGCGCACCAGCTCAGCATCAATCGCCGGGAGGTCGACGGCCAGCCCCGCCGGGAAGCCGTCGACGAGGGCGAGGAGGGCGGGGCCGTGCGATTCGCCGGCGGTCCAGTAGCGCAGCATGGGGCAGGGGAGGGGTTCGCGGTGGGG
>JBAWVV010000107.1:0-12309 GCA_037147115.1 Planctomycetia bacterium
GGGGCACGGGGGGCGAGCGGATCAGCCAAAGGGGCATTCGCCCCGGCCGGTGCAGCGTCACCGGCGAGAAGCTCGCTCAACAGCCCCGGCATGAGAATCGATCCGGCCGCCATCGAGCGGACGAGGCCACGGCGAGAAAGATCGGGGGAACGGCTCATGGGGGCTCTCGGGCGGGCGTGTCGATCGAGTCATCCCGCGACGCGGGTTTCAGGCGGGCCTGTGGCTTCGGTCAAGCTGGGCTACGGTTCCGTGGGCCACGGTGAAGCACGGCTTCAATCAGATGTGGATTCATTCCAGTTCAACCAACTCATGTTCAGTCAACATGGAGAAACTCATTGCCTGCCAGGAGCGTTCTCAGCCAAGCGGCGAGGGCTTCGTGATCAGCCGCGGCTTCGGTGACCTCAGGCGCTCCCTCGCGGAGCGCAGCGGCGTAAGTGATGAGGAAGCGCTCCGCGGCGGCGAGGTCAGCGCTGTCGGCCGCGCGGCCAACAGCTGCAAGCGTTGCTGCCTCGATTCGGTGACGCCGGTCGGGAGACATCCCCTCCAACTGCCCGGCCCAGGCCTCGGCCGCGCCATGCACGAGCGGGTCGTTTAAGAAAAAGAGCGCCTGCGTCGGCACGGTCGTGCCGAGCCGGTCGGCGGTCGAGGCATTCGGATCAGCGCCGTCGAAGAGGGCGAGGAAGGGGTGCCGCTTGAGCCGGCCGGTCATGAGATAGAGGCTGCGCCGGTCGTGGTCGTAGACGGCGCCGAATGGTCCATGCTGCGAGTAGCCCCATTCGTAGGAAGGTGGAAAAGGATGCCCCTCGCCCCGCGAGCGGTCGAGCCGGCCACTGACGGCCAGGATCGCATCGCGGATCTCCTCGGCGGAGAGCCGGCGGCGCTCGAAGCCGACATAGAGGCTTCGTGCATCGGCGGTCGTGGCCCCGTCGTCGGCCCGAGCCGTGGCCTGCTGCCAGGTGGCGCTGGCGAGAATCTGCCGGTGGATCGCCTTGATCGACCAGCCGCCGCGGACAAAGTCGGTGGCGAGCCGGTCGAGCAATTCCGGATGCGTCGGGGGCCGGCCGCGGACGCCGAAATCGTTGGGCGTGGCGACGAGGCCGCGGCCGAAGTGATGCTGCCAGATCCGATTGACCATCACCCGCGCCGTGAGCGGATGATCAGGGCGCGTCAGCCACTCGGCCAATTCGAGCCGGCCGCTCCCGGCGACAGTTGCCGGGAGCGTTGCGCCCCCGAGCACGGCAATAAATCCCCGCGGCACGGTGTCACCCGAATCGTTTGGATCGTCCGGCTCGCCGCGCCGCTGGATGCTGGCGTCGGCCGGCGTCCCCTCCGCCATCGCGTAGGCCATCGGCACCGGCCCCTCGGCGAGGAGCCTGCGCAGCTCGGCGGCGAGCCAATCGCCCCGCGCTTCGAAGGTGGCAAGGGTGCTGCGCAGGCTCACGATCTCCTCATCGCGGCCGGCCGCCGCCACCGGTGCTTCGAGCGGGCTGTCGAGGGGGCGATGAGGGGTGGAGGAGACTGAAAAATTATCGATGTCGAGCGCGGGGCGGAGGCCGCCGACATGGCCGTAGCTGTCGATGAAGGTGTAGTCGATCGTGCCGTCCCAGCTCGCCGCGAGTGGGCCGGAGAAGGGGGTCGACGATCCCTCCGAGAGGAGGAGCCCGGTGTACGTCCGCTTCGCGAGATCGAGGACCAGCTGCACCTGATGCCAGCGCTCGGCGACGAGCGCGGCCACGGGGCTCGTCGTCTGGCCGTCGCGCGTGAAGAACGCCGCGCCATCGAAGAACATCTCGAGCGCCGGCGAAGGGCCGGGCCCGTGGCCGATCGAATACCGCCAGGTGCCCTGTGAGTCGCCGGCGCGCTTGCCCGGTCGGATGTCGAAAGCGACGTGCAGCCGGCCGTCTGTATCGGGAGGGATGGGAGGAAGCGAAAGTCCGAAGCCGTCGTACTCGATCCGGCTGGGGAGCGTGAGGCCAAGCCGACCGGGGGGGTAGAGATTCGTGAACGGGCTTTGGGCCTTGGCGTCGAGGCGGACGACGCTCGCCGGGCCGGGGTTCCAGGGAGCCACAGGGGCAGCTCCGGCCGACTGCATTTCGAGATCGCCGTCGTAGCCCGACAGCTCGCGGAGGCGGGCCCGAAGCGCTTTCGCATTGGGGCCGGGAAGCTGCCCCGGGCGCTCGAGGCTCACCGGCGGGATCGGTGTCGTTTGGAGCGCGAGATGGTCGCAGTCGAGCGGCACGGCGGCGTACGCGGTCGCTGCCTCGACAAGCGCGGCCAGTTCTACGCCGGCGATCGGGCCGCGGGCCTCGGCCGCGAGCGCAAACGGACCGAGCTCACGGACCGCCCCCGGGGTGCCGATGCGCCCCGTCACCTCGTGCTTCGCGGTGTCGATCGCCAGTTGGAGATTGATCCATTCCGCTATTGGGAGCGGCCCGAGGTTGTGCGTCTGCCCGGCGGCGACAAGCAGAAGATTTTCCGCCGACAGGATCAACTCGATTGCGGGGCCGTTTGAATCGGTGAGCGTGAAGCGATGACGCCCCGTTGCGGCGGCTGCCGGAGCGTGGAGCCGCAGATCGAGATTGAGAAACACCGGCCCGCCGTTCCCCGGCAGCCCATGGACCGCTTGCGCGCAGCGGTAGGGGCCCGCCCCCGCGGCGATGCTCACGCCGCAGCGGCCGCCGGCGTAGAGGTTTTTGAAGGGGCTCTGCGCGGCGGCCGTCACGGCGATCGGCCCCTCATACCGCCACGGCGGCACGAGCACGCCGTAGCTCCCGCCGCCGGCCGGGGCCTGGAGCTCGAAGTCGCCATCGAGATCGGTCACCGAGCGGAGCGTCGCCGCCGGCACCGGCCGATCGAGGGCGGCAAGCTCTGCCGACAGCCGACTGATGTCGGCTTCATACGTGCGCCATGCGTGGGCGTCGGGGAGCGCATTCCCGAGTGGCGCCAGGCTTCGCACCCGCTGCTTCTGCTCCGAGCCGGGGAAGGGATAGCGGCTGCTCTCGAAGATTCCGTAGAGGGCGTAGTAGTCGCGGAGGCTGACCGGATCGAACTTGTGATCGTGGCAGCGGGCGCAGCCGAGGCTCAAGCCCATCACCGTCGCCCCGACGGTGTCGATGGTGTCCTGGATCGTGAGGTGGTGGTACTTCTCCGAATCGAACCCGAAGCGGCGCGAGATGGCAAGAAACCCCGTCGCCACGATCCGCTCGTTACGAGCCTCAGGGGGGCCCGCCGCGGCGCGGATGTCGCCGGCGATCTGGTCGCGAAGAAACTCGTCGTAGGGGAGATCGCGGTTGAACGCATCGACGCAGTAGTTGCGGTAGCGCCAGGCGACCGGGACGGGATAGTCGGCCGTCTCGCCGGCGGTGTCGGCGTAGCGGACGACGTCGAGCCAGTGCCTGGCCCACTTCTCGCCGTAGGCACTCGAAGCGAGAAGGCGCTCGACCACCTTTTCGAAGGCATCGGGCGCAACATCGGCGAGAAACGCCTCGATCTCCGCGGGTGTCGGCGGGAGGCCGGTGAGATCGAACGTGGCCCGGCGGATGAGCGTGCGCCGAGAAGCGCGGGGAAGCGGCACGCCCCCTGCCTCCTCCTGGCGGGCGCGGATGAAGCGGTCGATCGTCGTCTGGCACCAGGCTTCGTCGGCCACTTGAGGAAGTGGCGGGTCAGCCACTGGCGCAAAGGCCCAGTGCCCTTCGACCTCGAACGCCGCAGCCGCTTCGGGCCAGAGTGCGTCGGCGCCGATCCAGCGCTCGAAGGCCGCGACCTGCTCGGGGCGGAGGGCCTTGTCGAGCTCGGGGGGCATCGCGGAGACGTCGTCGTGGCGGGCGATCGCCTCGATGAGGAGGCTTTTGGCCGGATCACCCGGCACGATCGCCGGCCCGGAATCACCGCCGCTGACGAGGGCCGCGCGCGAGTCGACCCGCAGCCCCCCCGAGACGCGCTCTCCTCCATGGCAGCGGAAGCAGGCGTCGACGAGGACGGGGCGGATCGCCGATTCGAAGAGGGCGTCGTCGGCCGCCGCGGCTCGCGCGGCGACAGCGAGGAGGGCCACGAGGCTCGAGGCCAGTGCCCAACGGGAAAGCCCAGCGTACCGCCTCATGGCTCGACCCTTTGCGTTGCGGGGCTGTGGTCTCCGAGCGCCGCCAGCGCTACCCCCACCGGAACGACATCCTCGCCAAGCGTGGCCAGGCGGACCGGTGGCGCTGGCTGCAGCGGCGTCATCAGGAAGCCTTCGAGTTGCCGCGCGACGCTCCCCCGCCATGGCTCGCCGATCGTCGCCACGCCACCGCCGAGGACGATCACGTCGGGATTGAGAAGATGGACGACATGCGAGAGCGCGTGGGCATAAGAGCCCGCTGCAGCGTCGAGGATCCGCTGGGCCGTGGTGTCGCCGGCAGCGAGCGCCGCGGGGAGGAGCCGGGCCGAGGGAACGGCGCCGGTTGCCGCGGCCCCCTGCGCCAGTGCCCCGGTCGGCTCGGCCGCCACCGCTTCGCGGACTTTTGCGTCGATCGCCCAGCCGGCCGAGGAGTTTTCGAGGATCCCGCCGCCGGGGATGAGGCGGAGATGACCGAGCTCCATTTCGCCGCTCGAGCGGCCGCGGTAGAGCCGGCCGTCGATCACGAGCCCCGAGCCGATGCCGCTGCCGGCATTGGAATAGACGACGACCCTGGCGCCCTGACCGGCCCCGACGAGTGCCTCGCCGAGGGCTGCGGCATTGGAGTCGTTTTCGAGGACCACCGGCACCGCGCCGAGGCTGCCGCGGACCTGTTCGGCGACCCAAGCCGCCAACGGAAAATCGCTCCATCCCCCGACATGAAAGCTCGTCGCCACGACCCCCTGCTCCCGGTTCACCGGCCCACCGAAGCCGATGCCGATGGCGCGGATGGCGAGATTGTTGCCGGCCGCGTCATCAATGATGCCGGCGATCTGGGCGGCGAGCACGGTGCGGATCCCGTCGGCCCCGCCGGCCGGATCGACCCGGTCGCTGCGGCGCAGGAGAACACGGCCATCGGCGGCCACGACCGCTGATTGGAGCTTCGTGCCGCCGATCTCGATGCCGAGCGCTGCCGGCACGAGCCCTTCGGCAGCGCTCACGGCTTCCAGTTCCTCTTCATGTCGCGCGACTCGGGAAAGCGTCACGGTGCCACCAAGATCGGGGCCACCCACTTCGCTGCGGCTTCGGCGACGTCGGCTGGGGCGCCGCCGAACCGAGTCACCGAGTTGGCACCGCCGGCCCCCTTCGCGGCCGCGGAGAGCACCTCCGGCACCTCCGTCTCACCGGCGAGCCACAGCGGCCGTGGCGAACCGGCCGCAAGGGCCCCGGGAAGGTCGAGGTATTTCCCGGCACCGGGAAGGAAGTCAGGGGAGCGGTAATCGAGCACCTTCCCGAAGCGGAAGCCCTGGGTGTCGATCGCGGCGGCGTCGATCTCGTTGCCGGCAACGGCCCGGGCGGCAGCCACGATCGCCCCGCGCGATCCCAGCCCCACCACCGCCACACGCTTCGGCGAGGGATGGTCGCCGATCTTGGCGGTGCGAAGGAAGTGGACGATCGAAAGGACGTCGTGGGCCCGCTCGGCGAACAGCGTTGGGTTGTAGCCAAAACTGTAGCCGGCGAACTCGCGCGGGTTCTTCACAACGCGCTGCCGGCCGTCGGCATCGGCCGGCGGCGTGAACAGATCGGCCGCGATCACCGTCGTCCCTTGGGAGAGGATCCCGGCCACAGCGTTGAACGACTTGCCGTCGGTTTCGATCGCGCCGCAGCCAGCGTCGTCGAGCCACACGACCACCTTGCCGTTGGACGACTTCGGATAGAGCCAGAGGACCGGGATCTCCTCGTTGTGGGTGGCGTTGACGAGCTTCCCGGTCATTCGGACGATGCCGGCTTTCTCCGTCTTCTCTGCCATTTCCCAGGAGACGTCACCGGCGCTCGCCGCGGTGCGGCCGATGACCGTCTCCCACGCCGGCGCGAGCACCGCGCGGAGGCCGTCCTTCGTGGCCGCGGCCGCTGTGATCGCCGCAGTCGATTCGGCGCTGAGCTTCGCAAGCAGGTCGCGCTCGAAGTCGGGATCGGCGGCCTTCGGCGCCGGGTGCTCGGCATCCCACACCTTGAGCTTGGCCGGCTCGACCATCTCGTAGTCGCGCTCGATCACCGGCTCGGGGGCGCCGAGGGCGAAATGCTTGTTGACGAAGGTGTAGAAGGCCGAGCGGGTGACGGCGTTGTAGTTGTGGGGGAAGTGCTCACCGCGCTTGAGCACCACCGCGTCTTTCGCACCGTACAGGCCGTAGAGCGCCTGGAGATCGGGGAAACCTTTCGTGGCCAGTTCCCTTGTCCAGTCGTCGGCGGTGTTCATGATCTGCGGCTTCGGGGCAAACAGCGCTGCGAACTCGACATTCCCGGTGCCGATCCGCAGCAGCGAGGAGTTTTCACAGGTGCAGCCCCCCTGCATCGACGTGCTCACCATCACCATCGGGCCGGAGAGGGTGACGCGGTCGTCGACCGCTGCCACGAGCATCGTCTGCGTGCCGCCGCCACTGGCGCCGGTGATCGCGATCCTTTTTGGATCGACTTCGGGGAGTGAGAGGACGAAGTCGACCCCGCGGATACCGTTCAACGTCTGCAGCCCCATGATGCTGTGGAGATGCGATTCGGCCTGCGGGCTGTAGAGCCCCCAGCGCTCGGTGGTGTTCATCTCCGGACGTTGCTTAGCGAAGCCGTGGACGAGTTGGCGTGAGAATTGGACCGCGTCGGAGTCGGAGAGCATGTCCCACTGCCACACGACGCACCCCATCCGCGCCAGGTGCACGCAGAGGGACTGGAACCGGCTCCGGCCCCCCTCTTCGAAACGCTCCTCACCATGGGCAATCTCCTTCCGCGTGGCAGCGGCGTCCTGATCGGCATGGCGGGCGTTTTGCCAGTGGCCGTGGGCGAAGAGGACGGCCGGCACCTGCTGGCCTTCTTTTAGGCCCAGCGGCCGGTAGAGATTGCCGGTGACAAACAGCCCTGGGGCGCTTTCAAAGGAAACGTTGGAGACGGTGTAGCCGCTGGTCCCTTCGTTCCCCTTGGCCTCGGGCCCCTTGTGGATCGTGCCGTGGATCGACGGATTGAGCGGCGTTTTCTCAGGCATCGGCCACAGCCCCTGCGAAACGAGGATCCGCTGGCGCACCTCCGCGGCTCGCGCCTGCCAGGCTTCGAGCGTGGCGGGAGGGGTGAAGGGGAAAGAACCATCGAGATCTTTGAGCGGAGCGAGGCGCGCCTCGTCGGCATGGACTACCGCGGGAAGCGCGACGGCAAGGAGGATTAGAAAGAGGGCGCGGCGGCAGGCGGCGGATGAGCTGGGCATGGGGAGCGGGCCTCTTGGGGGAACGGGGCGGCACGGAGCCCGCCTGGGAAATGATTCATGGAGGCGGGCCGATGACGCGGCCCTGCCGGAGATAGGCGAGGAGATCGGCAAACTCGCTGGCGGGGATCGCGCGGCCGAAGCCCTCCGGCATGAGCGAGCGGGCTGTGCCGCGGACCGACTCGATCCGCTCGCGCGGAAGTTGTGTCCGCTCCCCACCGGGGCGAATCAGAACGATCGACTCGGGCGTGTTGGCGGCGAGGATCCCCTCGAGAACGACGCCATCATCGGTGACCACGGCCGTCGCCTCATAGCGGCTCTCGACCGCCCGGTTCGGCTCGACGATATCGAGCAGCAATCGCTCGATCGCCCGGTCGGCCGCCTCGGCGAGGTCGGGACCGACCACGTGGCCGATCGGCTCGGCGCCGGGCGTGGCCGTGCGGTGGCAGTTGGCACAGTGGCGGGCGAAGACCTCGCGGCCTCGCGGCTGGTCGCCCCCCTGGCGGACGGCCGTGGTCAGCCTGGTCAGCTCCTCGGGGGCAAGCGCTCCGGCGGCCTCCCCCCACAGCCGCAGCGCCGTCTCGCGAACGGCCATGTCGGGTGACTCCAGCAGTGGCTTGCGGCGTTCGAGTGGAATCGCGCCTGCGGGGATCGAGCCCGCATCGAGGGCGGCAAGGAGCGGGGGGATCGCGGCCGGGCGGTCGAGCATCGCCGCAACGGCGGCCGAGCGCACGCCCGGCTCGAGATCGGCCGCAAGCGTGAGCAGTTCGTCGAGCGCTCGAGGAGCGCCGCAGGCGACGACCCCGCGCACCGCCTCGCGCTGCACGGCCTCCGGCTCACGCGACGCGGCCAGGCTCAGGAGCGACGACCGCGAGGCGATTCCCGGGCCCGAATCATCGACGGCGGCCAGCGCCAGGAGGCGGATGGCGAGGAGCCGGAGATCGGCGCTGGCGTGAGCGTCTGCGGCGAGAGTGTGAGCGCGGGCCACGGTTCTATCGACCGTCGCTGGATCGCGCTCCCGCAAGCTGGCCAAGGGACGCCGCACCGCGACGCCAAACAGGGCGGCAACATCGAACCACTCGACCTGCCCCGCGTCGGCCCGCGCGGCAAGAAGCGCGAGCACCGCGTCGAGATCGGCGCTCGTCGTGTCGGCCGTGGCGGTGGTGGCCAGCTGCGTGACGAGCATCATCCGGGCCGGATCGGGGGGCAGTAATGATGAATCCCCCGCAGCGGTCTGCCGGGCGATCGCGGCGAGGAGTGGACCGGCCCGGCCCGGGGCGCCAGAGAGGATGGCCCGCGCGGTCCAGTCGTCGAGGTGCGGCGAGGCAGCGGCAACAGCAAGGGCCGACGTGGCCGGTTCGGCCACCGATCCGGCCAGCGCCAGAAGCGCAGCGAGGCGCACGCTCCCGTCGGGATGATCGACCGACGGCACGGCGATGCGGTCACCCAGCTCCCGCCGGGCCGATGCCGGATCGGCAGACGCTTCGAACACGATCCCCTCCGCGGCGCGCGCCAGCCGCAGCCCCTCTTCCCGCAGCCCGGCATCGTCACTGACCGCAACGCGGTCGAGATCGGGGATCGTCAGCCGCGACAGGCCATCGAGGACGCGGAGGGCATGAACGCGCGCGATCGGTACTGACGCTGGGGCATCGAGCAGAGCCCTCACCGCCAGCTCGGCATCCGCGGCGGGAAAGCGCCCCTCGACGAGGAGCCGCTGCGCCGTGTCGCGGCGCCAGCCGTTTGGATCGGCGAGGAGCGCGACGGCCTCGGCAGCGGTTCTCGGCGGGGCCCAGACGCGGGGGGAGAGGTCGGCGCGACGGACGCGCCAGATCCGCCCGGCCTTGTCGCCGGCGCGATGATCGACGGTGGCGGCGACCCCAGGGGGCATGTAGTCGGGATGCTCGACGCTCGCCCGGCAGAAGTCGACGATCCACAAGCTTCCGTCGGGCGCCGTGGCCGTGAACACCGGCCGGAACCAGGTCTCGGAAGAGGCGACAAACTCGCTCCCCTCCGGTTCTGGATGGCCGCTCCAGAAGCCGGCGCCCCGCGCCACCGGGCGGCGGCGGACAACCGCATGGGAGACCGGCTCGCAGGTGAAGGCGTCGCCATCGGCCTCGGGGCCGAGGAGATCGCCGCGGAAGATGGTCAGGCCGCAGGCGGATGTGTGCGTCCCGGTGTGGGAGATGGCCGTCGCGTTCGTCGCTGCCACCGCCGCCACCCGGCTGTCGGCGCCGCTGGGGGCGGCGTCGGTGTAGCCCGGTCCAAGATCGACCAGCGCGTTGCGGACGAGCGCCTCCGGCGGCAGGAGGCTGACCATGAGCGGATTGCGATTGCTGGCCGTGAAGCGGTGGCCGCGCGAGTCGAAGGCGTTGCCGAACTGCCCGAAGCCGGTGACGGCCCGGATCGTGCCTCGCGCGAGATCGAAGCGAACGTCGCGCCGGTCGATCGACAAGCCGGTGTGGTCGGGATCGGAAGCCCACCGCACCGATCCACCCGAGAGCCCGCCGCTGATCCAGACAGCGTTGTCTGGGCCGATCGTGGGGCAGGCGGCCCGGAGCTGCGGATTGCCGACGCGGAATCCGGTGGCGAGTCGGTCCTGCGTCTCGAACGTGCCATCGCCATCGGTGTCGGTCAGAAGGAGGAGATCGGGAGAGGCAGTGACGAGCAGGCCGCCGCGGGCGGCGAGGATCCCCTGGGAAAAGGGGAGCTGTTCGGCCACGGGGGTCGAAGACTCGAAGTGGCCGTCGCCGTCGGCGTCGTTCAAGCGGACGACGCGCGACAGGGGGGGCGAGCCGGCCGGTGGCCCCGAGGGATAGTCGCGGTATTCGACGACGTACGGTCGGCCGGCTTCGTCAAACGTCACCGCCACGGGATCGACCACGGCCGGTTCAGCAGCGACCAGTTCGAGGAGATACCCGGCGGCCACGGGTGTGTTGCGGAGCACAGCCTCCGTCGACGGGGCCTCGGCCTTCGGCAGCGGTGGGCCACCGACCAGCGGCGACGGGAATGCCAGCAGCGCCACCACCAAGCCGACAGCCCAGGCTCGGGCAGGCCGGGCGCCTGGCGGGCGATCGTCCTGGACGTGCGAGAAAGTCATCCGAGCAGTTCCCGAATCGGCTCGCCGGAAGGGAGGATCGGCATCGGCCGACCACCGAGGTCGGGCACGGCGAGCTCTTGATCGATGCCGAGGTGGCGGTAAACAGTGGCCCAGACGTCGTTGGGCGAGAGGGGGCGATCCTTGGGATAGCCGCCGCGGGCGTCGGTCGAGCCGACCACCTGCCCCATAGCCAAGCCACCGCCGGAGACGAGGATCGACTGGGCCCCGGGCCAGTGGTCGCGCCCCGGCTGATGAACCTTCGTCTGCGTGCCGAGCTGGTTTTCGAGCCGGGGCGTCCGGCCGAACTCGCCGGTGACGACGAGCAACACGCGCCGGTCGAGGCCCCGTGCATAGAGATCCTCGACGAGCGCCGTGACGGCTTGGTCGTAGAAGGGCATCCGCCACTTCGCGTCGTCGAAGATGTGGCAGTTAACGGCGTGCGAATCCCAGTTGTAGCAGCAGTTGAGCGGCATCTCGCCGCCAGGGTGCTCCATGACGACCGTCACGAACGTGCTCCCCGCCTCCACCAGGCGCCGCGCCAGGAGCGCGCGCTGGCCGAAACGGTGGCGGCCGTAGCGGTCGCGGACAAGGTCGGACTCGCGCGAGAGATCGAAGGCCTCGCGGGCAGCGGGGCTGGTGAGCATGTCGAGGGCGCGGGTGTCGAAGTCGTCCTTGGCGCGCATCGATGTGCCGGCGTCGACCTCGCGCCGCAGTCGATCGAGGCTCGACGATAGCCCCGAGCGATCCGCCAAGCGCCGTTCCATTGCCGTGTCGAGATTCAGGCTCGGGATCTGGAACTGCGCCGTCGAGGGATCGCCATCGACGATGAACGGGGTGTGGGAGGTGCCGAGGTAGGCGGCGCCGAAGCTGAAGGTGTCGACATGCTGCCGCCCAGAATCGACCAGGGCCGTGTAGCCGGGGATGCCGGCGACGGCGGCAGGGCGGAAGCGGGAGACGAACGACCCCGCCATCGGGAAGTCGTTGACAAACCCGGTCGGCTCCTTCGGGGCCCGGCCGGTGAGAAACCGCTTGTGTCCGCCGCCATGATCGGCGAAGTCGTGCGTCACCGAGCGGATGAGGGAATAGCGATCGGCACAGCGGGCGTGGAGCGGGAGGAGCTCGCAGACATCGATCCCGGCGACGTTCGTCCTGATCGGCCGGAAGGCCCCGCGGACCTCCGCCGGGGCGTCGGGCTTCATGTCGTAGGTTTCGAGGTGGGGCGGGCCCCCCGGGAGCCAGACGAAGATCACCGCCGTGTCGTCCGCGGCCGGCTGGCCGGCGTCGGCCCTGGCCTGACGGTGGCGGAGGAGATCGGCCAGCCCAAAGCCTCCCAGGCCGAGGAGGCCGGTGGCGATCGCCACGCGACGGGGGACAGCCGGCCGCACCCCGTCACGACGCGGAGAAAGGCCGCCGGAGCGGAGGGGGGGTGGGCCAGAACAGGGAAATGCCGACGGAGAGCCGGCCGACGACATGTCGGGAACGGGAGCCGCGGAAACCGACCGGGGAGCCGTGTCTGCCATCGCATCCCTCCTCAAAGATTCCATCACTATACCAACCCGGCCGGGACCGGTCGCCGGCAAGACCGGGAAGTCAGCCGGAAACGCGGCAGTTTTCTGGACGCTCCCGCCGCGCATCGATAAGCTGTGGCTGGGTGTGGAGTTGCTTGTGGCCAGAGGCTTCCGCCCCCCTTTTCTAGCCCCTCGGTTTCCTTCCGAAGTGAATACCATGCGCGCCCTCCGTCCGGTCGTTTGGACCTTGCTCCTTGTCGCCTTGGTGGCGTTGGTGGTCGGTCCGTTGCCGGCCAACGCCCAGACGACCAAGGGGCCGTCATCGAAATCGCAGGGGCCGAAGTCAGCGCCGCGATCGGCTCCCTCG
>JBAWVV010000108.1:0-12232 GCA_037147115.1 Planctomycetia bacterium
TCGGCCGGCCAGGCGCCGAGGGTTGCGAAGAGATCACAAAACGGCCCGCCGCCGCCGGTGACATAGGCGAGTTCCGCGAGGCTCTCCGCGAGGTGCATCGTCACGGGAAGATCGCGCCTGGCCGCCTCGCGGAGCAGCGCCCTGCCGAGGGCTTTCGAGACGGTCATCGGGGCGTGCGGGGAGATGCCGGCGGAATCTCCGAGCCGATCGAGATCGCGGGCGATGCCCCCGGGAAGGCTCCCGCCGAGGAACGACAGCCCGAGCGCCTCGCGATAGACGCGCAGCCGCGGGCCGACCGGCGGATAGCCGCCGCGGGGCGCGGCGGTGGCAATCTCGCCGATCGTCGTTACGCCGTGGGAAAGGCTCTCGGCAAGGCCCGCCCGGAGCGCGGCGACGAGCCTCGCCTCCGCCGCGTCGCCGGTCGGCCGGGCCCGGCGTAGGACGACGACCCGGGCGATCCACCCAGGCAGGCCCCCTTCGGCATCGAGCGGCCGCTCGAGATCGGAGAACTCGAGGTGGGTGTGGGCGTTGACGAGGCCGGGAAGGATGATCGCATCGCCGAGGTCGATGCTCTGGCCGGAGGGCGGGTTGCCAGTGAGCCTCCGCCGGCCGATCGCCGCGATCCGGCCACGCTCGATCCGCAGCCAGCCATCTTCTATTGGCCGCCGGCCGACCGGCACGATCCATCGGGCCCGGAGATAGAGCGGTTGGGCTCGGCTCACGACTTCGCCGCAGCCGGCACGAGACTCGGCTGGAGCAGGGCGCCGACCGACCCGCAGCCCGTGGGGCCGCACGGAGCGGCCGCCGCCGGGAGCGTCGTCGGAAGGGGGCCTTCGGCTTCGTCTTCAAACAGTTCGTAAAATACGTTGCGGCGGCGTGGGATCCAGCCGAGCTCGGAGATTGCCGAGCGCATCTCGGCGAGCGTGAGGTGGTGGACGGTGCCGGCAGCGCTGACGACGTTCTCCTCGAGCATCAGGCTCCCCATGTCGTTGGCGCCGAAGAGGAGGGCGAGTTGGCCGATCTCCCGTCCTTGCGTGACCCAACTCGACTGGATGTTGGGAACGTTGTCGAGGAACAGCCGGGCGACGGCCTGCGTTCGCAGATAGTCAAACGGTCCGGCCGGCGGGATCGTGGCCAGGTCGGTGTTCTCGGGCTGGAACGACCAACAGATGAAGGCCGTCAGGCCCCCCGTCTCGTCTTGGAGTTCGCGGATCCGCTCGAGATGCTCGACCCGCTCGGCGAGCGTCTCAACATGGCCAAACATCATCGTTGCGGTGCTCCGCCCCCCGACGGCGTGCCACTCCCGGTGGACGTTGAGCCAGTCGTCGGTGAGGACCTTGCCGCGCGTGATCTCCTTCCGCACCCGGTCGACGAGGATCTCGCCACCGCCTCCGGGGAGCGAGCCGAGCCCGGCTCGGGCGAGTCGCTCGAGCACCTCCCGCAGGGGGCGCTTGGAGATCTTCGTGAAGTGATGGATCTCCGGCGGCGAGAAGCCGTGGACATTGACCTGCGGGAAGCGGGCCTTAATGTCCCGCAGGAGTTCCTCATACCACTCCAGTTCCAGCGTCGGATGGAGCCCGCCTTGGAGGAGAATCTGGTCGCCGCCGACGGAGACCATTTCGGCAATCTTCCCCATCAGCACTTCGCGGTCGAGGACATAGCCCTCAGCATGCTTCGGCGGCCGGTAGAAGGCGCAGAAGTCACACACCGCCGTGCAGACGTTGGTGTAGTTGATGTTGCGATCGATGTTGTAGGTGCGATACGGCTCCGGATGGAGCCGCGCCGTGACGGCATTGGCGGCCCGGCCGATCGAAGCCAGGTGGGGCGACCGAAGGAGGACGAGGGCGTCGGCAGCGGACAGTCTCTTTCCGGCAACGGTGTCGGCCAGGATGCGGTCGATGCTTGGCGTCATGGTATTGGAATCCGCAGGGGGGAGGACCCTGGCAAGTGTGACATCGGCGCCCCGGGGAGGGCGAGGGCCCGAGCGAGGTCGATCCCCTTTGGGGCGAGGGAGAGGGCCGCGGCCCGATCATAAAACAGCGCCAAGGCCGCCCGTTCCCGGAGGCCGAGATCATAGTGGAGGTTGTCTCGCAGGTAGCCAAGGCATTGGGGGACGGTGAGCCCGTGCCCCTTCGCCTCGGCGGCCGCGATCGAGGCGAAGTTGGCCCGGCCGGTATCGCGGGCGGCATTGAGGAGCGGTTCGAGGCGGCGGATCGTCGCTTCGGGGACATCGCGCCGCGCCGCCCAGACGGCGAACACGAACGGCAAGCCGGTCCAGCGGCACCACTCCTCGCCGAGATCCCAGACCGTCTCGAAGTTGCCACGCTGCCCCCCGATCGCCCGATCGCCAATGAGGAGCACGGCGTCGGCCGTCGTGGCGGAGATGTCGTCTTCCAGCGGCAGGACATCGATCTGGGGGGCCACGCCGCAACGGTGAGCCAGGAGGATCCGCGCCAGGGCGATGCTTGTCCGCGAGCCCTCGTCAACGGCGAGCGTGTCGATCCGGTCGGGTCGCTTGCGGAAGAAAACCTTCACGCTCATCACCGGCCCGTGGCAGCCAATGCAGGCGTCGGAGACGAGCCGGTAGGCATCGCCGCGGAAAAACTCGATCGACGGGATGAGGGCAACGTCGAGGCTGCCGGCAGCGAGTTGGTCGGCCAACCGGCTGGGGAGATCGTATTCCAGGGCGATGCCGGGGCCGGCGAGGCCATGAACGAGCGGTTTGGTGTTCAGATACTGCACCGCCCCCACCCTCGCCGCCGGTCCAGGGGGCCTGCCGGGGGGAGTCTGCCGGTTGGAAGATGGAAAACCGAGGGGCATGCGGCCGATTCCGGCGACGGTTGCATGGTCGAGCATGGCATTGCGGGGCATGGAACGCATCCCCCGACCCGTTTTCGACGTAACTGGTGCCCGTGGATCGCTGTTCCACGGCCGACAGGGGGCAAGGAGTCAGGAAACCCGCTCGCCGCTCTCCTGTCCAGAGGAGAACCGCAAAATGGGCCTCCGGCTAACGGCCGGGGGAGACCTTCACGGCTCCAGCCGGCGGAAGGCGCGGAGGCCGAGGAAGAGGGGGAGAAAGGTCGCCAGGAGTCCCAGAGCGATGGCTGCGGCCAGCCCCAGGGCCACTCCCCGGTCGGCTCCGGTCCAGCCCGCCACGGCGACGGCCCGCTCCTGGGCGGCGAAACGGATGTGGACCGGCAGCGCCGTCACGAGCACGACCGCGATGATGAACAGCGAACTGAAGACGAGGCTCAACGTCCCCCCGAACCCCGACGCGATCTTCGACGGGGAAACCTCGCGCAGATCTGGCATCCGGGCGCCAATCCCGACGGCGATCCCGGACAGCCCCGCGCACAGCACCACACAGCAGACCTCGTGGAGGGCGATCAGCCACGGCTCGATGCCCAGCATCGTGTCGCTCAACGCCACGAGGAGGCAGCAGGGAACGATTCCGCCGACAAAAGAGAAGATAAATTTCGACCACACGATCTGGTCGCGGTTTACCGGGAGGAGGCCGAGGATCCAGAACCGGCGCCCTTCGAGGCTGATCATCGGGAACACGAAGCGGGTTGTGAACGTCGAGAGGATCAGCCCGACCACGGCGAGATTCAGAAATCCGATCATTGCCGCGTAGGCATGCTGGTAATTGAAGATCCGGACGTTCCAGAAATAGAGGCCGAGGAGGCCGAAGAAAATCACGAACTGCGACCACTGAGAGATGTCGCGGCGGAAAATCCGCAGATCCTTGACGATCAGGAGCCGGAGCGGCCGGCCACGATCCGTGCCGGCGCGGGAGAGAAGCTCGTCAAACCAGCTCATCCGGCGCTGCCGGCGGGTGGGGATCTCGCTGACGAGCTGGCTGGCGCCGAGGCGGTGGAGGCGGGCGGCGACCTGGCGGCCCACCAGTTGGAGCATCAGCGCGTTGGAGACGAGGACGGCGAGGAAGCGGAGGGCCTCGGTCTGGTGGCGGGCCACCGTGCCGTCCTTGGCGCGGGCAGCGGCCTCGATGAGCCCGCTGGAGAGCCACCAGCTCGGCAGCAATCGCTGCTCGGTGATCGAGAGCCGGGAGAAGGCCTGCTCGAACCAGGCGGCCGACATCGCGTCGGCACGGGGGGAGGCGAGCGCCATCCAGGCGAGGCCGATCATCGCCACGAGGGCGGCACCGACGGCGATCGAGAGGGCGTGGAGACGCAGCCTTGGCATCCAGGCGACCATCGCCATGCAAACGATTCCCCCGAGCGTCGCGGGGATGGCGACGAACGCCACCATGAAGGGGATGATGAGCACGAAGAACGGCCAGGGGGCGTGACGGACCACGCCGTAGGCGGTGAGCATCGGGCTGCCGAGGAGGATGAATCCCCAGCTCGAGAACCAAAACGCCTCCTGGAACTTGTGGGCGAAGATCGTCTCCGACCGGACCGGCAGCGTCAGCAGCAGCCGCGCCTCTGGTGTCGTGTAGAGCCCACTGTAGAGGAGGATGCCGGTGGAGAAGACGAGCATCACCATCAGCGACGAGAAGAAGGCGTTGAAGAGGAGCGAGATCACCTCTGCGTGAAGCGAATCGACGAAGGTGAAGGCCTCGTGAAACAGCCCGAAGAGCGATCCCCAGAAGAGAGCACTCAAGAGGATCACCAGCGACACCCGCAGGCGCGACGTGCGGAGCATCTCGCGCACCGTCGAACGGGCGATGAGCCAGCGGAGGCGGAGGAAAATCCCCGATTCCTCGCCGCTGCTGATCGGCCTGGGAACGGCGTCGGTGGCGGGAGGAGGCATCATGGGGACGACCCGGGGCCGTCGGTCGACGTGATCTCGAGGTAGAGCTGTTCGAGGCTCCGCGACTCGCCGCCCCCGGCAACCTCGACCGGGCCGCTTCCCCGGGCGCGGAGATCGGCGACGGTGCCGAGGAACTGGAGCCGGCCACGGACCATGATCCCGACCCGATCGGCCAGTTCCTCGGCCATCGCCAGGGTGTGGGTCGACATGAAGACGGTCATTCCGCCGCGGGTCCTTTCCCGCAGGAGATCCTTGACGATCCGCACACTGCGCGGATCGAGACCGACCATCGGCTCGTCGAGCACGAGGACATCGGGGTCGTGGAGGAGCGAGGAGGCAAACACGAGCCGTTGACGCATCCCGAGGGAGTAGCTTTCCGCGAGGTCGTCGGCGAATTCCCCGAGTTCGAAATTGCTGATTTCCGCGGCGATCCGTTTCTCGGCGGCGGCTTTCGGCATCCCGAACATGTCGGCGATGAACCACAGGAACTCACGGCCCGTCAGCTTTTCGTAGAGGCACGGCTCGTCGGGGACGTAGCCAAGGTGGAGATGGGCGGCCCGCGGATCCCGGACGAGGTCGTGCCCGGCGACGCGCACGGTGCCGCGCGATGGCCGCAGCAGGCCGACGAGCATCTTGATCGTCGTCGTCTTCCCGGCGCCATTGGGGCCAAGGAGGGCGAACAGCTCCCCACGCAGAATCGTCAGGTCGAGGCCCGCCACGGCGAGCTTCTCGCCGTACGAGCGCGTCACCCCTTCGAAGGCGATCATGGCGACTCCCCTTCGTTGGCGGCGGCCGGGACGGAGCGGCTGGTCGGCGAATCGGCCAGCTCCGCGAGATTCGCCGCGAGCGTCTCGGCCGCCGCGTCGGTGCGGCGCACGAAGACGAGCTTCCGCCCCATCGTTGTCGCCTCCTGACGGAGCACGCGACCGGTGCGGTCGACCAGCAGCCGGGCCCGCGGCTCCCGGTGGGACGACGGATCGTCACGGTAGGAGACGACGTCGACGGTGACGAGATGGTCATCCCAGAAGATCGTCTCGCTCCCGTCGACCTCGGCGTGGAGGATCTCGATCGGCGATTGGGCGGGGCGGAGCGGGCTGTAGACCGGAACGGTCCACTGCCGTCCGGGCACGAGGCCGGGGAGGGTCGCATGGGGGGAGAGTTCGTCGCCGAGGACCATCGTCTCGGGGAGGAACCGCTTCGTCTCGTAGACCATTTCGCCGGAGCGGATGACGATCGTCACCTCCCCGTCGTCGACTGTCCCCGTGAGGAGGATCCGGCCGTCGCTCCCCGGCAGATCGATCGCCGAGCTGAAGGATGTCAGCCGACCGGTCCGGTCGATCTCCATCCGCCCAATCGCCTCGAGCGTGAGCACGGCGGACGCTGGCACCGCCTGGCGGACGAGAAGCCGCGTCCAGGCGGGGAGCAGTTGCCCGATGGGAAGATGGTCAAAATGGAGGAGGCTCTCGACCCGCATCGCCCCGCCGGCGAGCCGCTCGGCCCGGCTGATCGACCAGCCGAGCGGTTTGTCGTCGAGGATCACGCTCCAGGCCACGGGGACGACCTGCCCGTCGGCCGTGTAATGGGCCTGATGGCCCGGTGGAGCACCGGGAAGGATCGTGGGGAGGATCTTCGAAAGGAACAGCCAGCCGGTGGTCACCAGCCAAAAGACGACCACGAGAGGGGCGTACCACGGACGGTTCATCGGCTGCCGCTCGGCAGGAACGGGTTGGAAGGACCTCCGCAATGTAATCGATCGGCTCAGACGCAGGCGAGCATTCCTGCGCCAGGGCGATCTTGGTGTTGGCGGGCGCCGCCGGTAGACTTGTCGCGTGGGGGTTGAGGGGTATCGTTCCCGTAATCGCACGCGTGTGCGGAGGAGATCTCCCGTGCATTTCTTCCAGTCCTGTCCAATCTGTGGCCGGTCGCTTCGCATCCGGGTCACGCTCCTCGGCAAAAAGGTTTTCTGCCGCCATTGCGGCGGAGGATTTCCTGCCCGCCACGGGGCTGCCGGGGTGGGATCGGCCATTCGCGGCACGAGCCTCTCCAAGCCCGCAGCAGAGCCCTCCCTGGAGGAGCGTGTCGATCTGCTCCTCGCCCGGGCCTCGCTCGTTCTCGCACAGTCGGGCGCGGGGAGTACCACCGGGTGCGACGGCGCTTTCGGCTCGGACTGACGCCGGCCTGACGCCGGGTCGTCAGGATCGCAGCCCCTCGGGCCACGCGGCCGTGTCGAGGGCGGCGATCGCGGCCAACGCCTGCCAATACCCCGGAAACGTCTTGCCTGTGCAGCGCGGATCGAGGATCCGCACGCCGGGAACGACGAGCCCGGCGAGGGCCAGGCTCATCGCCATGCGGTGGTCGTCGTAGGTCGCCAGTTCCGCCGGCAACAGCGCTGCGGGATGGACCGTCAGCCCGTCGGCCCGCTCCTCGATCCGGGCGCCGAGACGAGAGAGCTCGCGGGCCAGATCGCCGATCCGGTCGGTCTCCTTGTCGCGAATGTGGGCGACATGGCGGATCGTCGTCGGCCCGTCGGCAAACAGGGCGACGACGCCGAGCGTCGGCACCGTGTCGCTGATCGCGTTCATGTCGATGTCGATGCCGTGCGCAGCTCGGCCCGAGACGGTCACGGCATCGTTGGCCGGATCATCCCCCGACTCGTGCCACTCGAGTGCACACCCCATCCGCTCGAGTGCCGCGGCGAAGGCCACGTCCCCCTGCATGCTCCGCCGCGACAGCCCCTCGACGGTGACGCTCCCGCCGGTGATTGCCGCGGCAGCGAGGAAGTAGCTGGCGGCCGACGCATCGGGCTCGATGGCGTACGTCTTGCCGAGATACGAGCCAGCCGGGATCGACCAGCGCGTCGGGGTGTCGACCCGACAGGCGGCGCCGAAATCGGCCATCACGCGCCGGGTCATCTCGAGGTAGGGGAGCGAGACGAGGCGCCCCTCGAAGTCGATCGTCATCCCCGCCGGGGTGCAGGGTGCGACCATCGCCAGGGCACTGGCGAATTGGCTCGACGTCGCGCCGCGAACGGTGGTAGCGCCCCCCGGCATGCCGGGGGAGCGGATCACCACCGGCGGGCAGCCGCCCGGGCTTTCGGCGGTCGCCTCGACCCCGAGGGCGCGGAGGGCGTCGAGGAGATCACCGATCGGCCGCTTCCGCATCCGCGCCGTGCCGTCGAGCCGGTAGGTCCCCTGGCCCAGGCCACAGACCGCGGCGAGGAACCGGATCGTCGTGCCGCTGGCGGCGCAGTCGAGCGTGGCGGCCGTGGCGGGGATCCGGCCGCCCGAGCCGTGGACGACGATCTGGCCGGCCGGCCAATCGGGCTCGACACCGATGCCGAGGGCGACAAGCCCATCGACCATGACGCGGGTATCCTGACTGTCGAGGGCGCCGAAGAGCGTCGAGGTTCCCCGGGCCAGCGCCGCACAGACGAGGGCCCGGTTGGTGATGCTCTTGGAACCGGGGGGACGGATCGACCCCACAACCGGCCGGCGGCAGGGGGGGATCTCCAGGGCGTCGATCGTCATCCTCGTGGCAGCGTCCTCTGGAAGCGGTTTTGGAACGAGCGTGGAGCAGGAAAGGAACGGCGGGGCATGCATGGCAGCGGCACTAGTGTAATCGACGGCGCGGCGATCGATCCCGGGGCGTGGGACTTCGTCGCGCCGCCGGTGATCCGGTTCGGGGCCGGCCGGATCGTCGAATTGGGGGAGGTGGCGGCGCTCCTCGGGAGGCATGTGTGGCTCGTCGGGGGGCGTCGGAGCCTCGTCGACGGGCCCCGACGCGGAGCGATCGAGGCGAGCCTCGGGCGCGCCGGCCTTGCCACCGAGCTTGTCGCCGTCAGCACCGGCGAGCCGACCGTGGCCGACGTCGCCCGGGCCCTCGCCTCGCTCCCGGTGGGGGGGCGAGAAGGGGTCGTTGTCATCGCCGTCGGAGGGGGGTCGGCGATCGATCTGGCCAAGGCCGTCGCGGCCCTCGCCACGAACCTCCCCGCCGGGCTCGGCGCCGAGGCCTACGATCCGCTCGTCGTTGACCGGCTCGAGGGGGTGGGGCGCGGGATCCCGATCGAGGTCGCGCCGCTGCCGCTTGTCGCCGTGCCGACGACCGCCGGCACCGGCGCCGAGGCGACGCGGAATGCCGTCATCTCCTGCCCGCGGCGGCGTTTCAAGAAGAGCCTCCGCAGTCCGCTCATGGTGCCGCGCGCCGTCGTCATCGATCCCAACCTGACCGCCGGCTGCGACCGGGCGACGGTGGCGGCCGCCGGGCTCGACTGCATCACGCAACTCATCGAGTCGTTCATCTGCCGCGTCCGCCGGCCGCTCCCCCGGGCCCTCGTGCTCGAAGCGCTGCCGCGGGCCGTGCGCGCCCTGCCCCGGGTGCTCGAGAATCCCTCCGATGGAGCGGCGCAAAGCGCGATGAGCCATGCGGCGCTCATGTCGGGGATGGCCTTGACCAACTCCGGCCTCGGCATGGCCCACGGCGTGGCGGCGGCACTCGGGGTGGAGTGCAACACGCCGCACGGCTTGGCCTGCGGGCTCCTCCTTCCGGTGGCGCTGGCGGTCAACGCGCCGGTCGCGGCAGCGGATTACGCCCAGCTCGAGCGGGCGATCGATCCGGCGGCCGCTGCCACCGACGCCGCCGCGGCCGCGGCCTTTGTGGCGAGGATCGAAGGCCTGTGTGCGCTGGCCGGCCTTCCGCGCCGGCTGTCGGAGGTGGGGCTCGACCGGGAGCGGATCGGCTGGCTCGCCGAGAACTCGGGCGGGGCGAGCCTGCGGGGCAATCCGCTCGAGCTCGATCAGGGGGCGCTGGTCGACATCCTCACGCAGATCTGGTGAGGCGACGGAGGGTCATTCGTCGGTCGGCGCGGAGGCCTTCGCCCCCTCTTGGAGCGCGGGGTCGTCGAGGACCCGCAGCAGCGGTTCGGCGCTGATCCCCCCCTTCTCGGCCCGTTCCCAGTGGTCGCGCGCCTTGGCCAGATCGGGCTCCGGCTTCGTGGCGTGATAGGCCCCAATAAAGAGATGGTTGTCCGGGCGATTGTCGAACCAGGTCGTCACGATCGCCATAGCGATGCCGGAGGGGATCTTGTCGCGGGGGGTCGTCTTGTTGCGCCCCTGGAAGCGGTAGATGAACTTCTTGTCGTCGATCTCGACGACCCCGACCTTTTTCCCGTTGACGTCGAACTCGTTCCCCGACCTTACCTCCGCGATCGCCTTCTCGCGGAAGCCGGCAAACTCCCGGGCATACTGGGCGAGTGTCTGCCAATCGGAGATACGCCGCTTGGCCGGAAGATTCCGCCCCCCTTCGAGGGCCGAGGCGAGGAGGGCATCGGCCGTGTCGAAGTCTCCCAGCCCGAGGGCGGCCAGTGCCCCGGTCACCGCGCCTTCGATCTCGCCGTCCCCCTCGGCGTCCTCGGCCGGAGGGTCTGCGGTGATCGCGTTGTCTGTCATTGCGTCGCCTGTCATCGCGTCGTCTGCTATCGCATCGGCGCCGGCTTCCCCGGCGGCGACGTCACCGGTGGGGGGCTCGGATTCAGGGTCCGCTTCGTCGTCCATGGGGGCCGACGTCGGGTCAGTCGGGGCTCGATCGTCGCCCATACCGGCGTCGGCCGGCGTGCCTGATTCGACGGCGACTACCATCGTCGGGCTGGGGGGCTTGGATGGCATCGACGGCTTGGTCACTGGTGATGCGACCGGCTTTCTCACCGGCAGCGGGGTGGCGCTCGACGAGATCGCGGCATCCGCCGGGAGCGGCTTGGCCCCAGCTCCACGGTGATCGTCGGTCGCTTCCTTTTCCTCCGGGGAGCGTTTGGCCGCCTGTTGCCGTGCGGCCTGGCGGAGCGCCTCCTGCTTCGACTGCCACCAGATGAAACCGGCTCCGGCGGCGACGCTTGCCAGCATCAGCAGGAGCGACAGCCAGATCGCGGCGTTGCCCTGCCGTCGAGCCGGGCGGCGGGGGCGGATGCGCACCAGCGGCGTGCCGTCGGTCGCGGGGCGCGCGTGCCCGGGATCCTCTGCCAGGGGCGTGGAAGGGAAGAGGACCGTGGCCGGGCCGTCGGGATCCGGTCTGTCGGGCCGGCGGGGCGGGGGGGGCATCGCGAATCCGCCGTCGGCTGCCGGTTTTCCTGGGCTCTCGGCTCCCCCCGCCGCGGCGATCTGCGAGAGGACCTTTTCCCGGGCCTGCTCCACCTGAAGGATCAACCCCTCGCGCGCGGCGTGATGCTGACCGGCGGCGAGACCTTTCAGGGCCTTGAGCCTGGTCTCGGCCGCCTTGAGGACGACGATCGGGTCGGTCTCGCCGGGAACGAGCCCCAACACCCGCCGCGGATCGGCGAGGTCGGCACGGTCGATCCCGAGCCAGGCTCGGCAGGGATCGAATCGGTCGGGGGGGGAAGTTGCCACGGTCGGCGTGTCCGGAGGGAACCAAGACTTTAGCCGATCGCCGTGGGCCCTGTCACTCGGAATGGATCGGAGGGGGGCGACCTTCAGCTGCCGCTGCGCCTCCGCCAAGCCGTCAGATCAGCGATCGAGTGCTGGTGTTTGCGGGCAGTCTCCCGGATCACCAGCGGCACGTCGACTCGGTGAATCAATTCGAAATCGGCCTCCAGTGCCCGGCCGATCCCCGTGAAGGTCGTGAGGGCTTCGCCATGCTCGCGCCGCCCGCCGAGCCACTTTGCTTTTGGCGTGTATTCCTCGAGCCAGGTGTAGGGGGAGGTGATGACGAGCAGACCGCCGGGGAGCACGCGCCCGGCGATCAGATCGAGGAACATCCCCGGGTCGTAGAGCCGGTCGACGAGGTTGCCGGCGAAGACGAGGTCGTAGCCGGTAAAGAGGCTCTTCAGGTTGCAGGCATCCCCCTGCATGAACGCCACCTTCCCCCGCAAGTCACCGAGGCCGAGGCGATCGAGCGACACGCTCCGGGCAACGGTCAATTCCCCCTCGATCGGCACCTCGTAGTGCAGTACGCCCCCCTCCTGGAGCCGGACGCCCGACTGGATGAAGCGGGCCGAGAAGTCGATGGCATCGACATGCTCGAACGCCCGGGCGAGCTCGAAGGCCGACCGCCCCACTGAGCAACCGATGTCGAGGCAGCGCCGGCGCCGATCGATCGGGACCAGTCGGAGGGTTTCCTCGGCGCAGGCCCGGGGGAAGTTCGGCACGCCGAGGGCCTCGGGGCCAAAGTGAAACTCCAGATACTGCGTCACGAGCACGTCGGTCTCGTACAGCTTCGAGCCCTCGGTGACACAGTCGTGACCGGGGGCGTCGATAATTGGCCGGAAGCCGGCATGCTGGTAGAAGTGCCGGCGGAAGGCGTAGCGGGCGCTCGCCAGCGCCTCGTTCCCCGTCGAGATCCACGCGCCCCCCTTGATGAGGTTGTGGCGGCCGTCGAAGGTCGGCACGGAGAAGTCGTCGTAGAGCGGATGGACCTCAAAGCCCTTGAAGGGCATGATCGGCGTCCGCGTCCA
>JBAWVV010000109.1:0-12063 GCA_037147115.1 Planctomycetia bacterium
GGCTCTTCCGGCCGGCGATCGCCTCCCGCAGAAAGCGTGCGGCGGCGGCGCCATCGGTGGCCTTCTCCCCGGCCGCCTGGAGCAACTCGGCGGCCTGAATCTGGGCGTCGAGTGAGTTTTGACGCTTCGGATCGGAGAGGATCCACTCGACATGCCCAAGGGCCTCGTCCCAGCGCCCCAACTCCCGGTAGACGCTCGCCAGTTTGGGGCGGATCGAGGGGACGAAGCGGGCGATCTCCTCGGCGCTCCCGGCCGTCGCGGCGCTCGAGCCTGCGAGGAGTTTTTCATAGACCTCGGCCGCTCGCGCCAGATACGCCGAGGCCTTCGCCGGGGGCACGACCGAGCCCGACCCGCTCCCCGACCCGAGCGACAGGTAGGTCGTCGCCACCCACATCTGGGAGGCGACCTTCGCATCCCGCTTGGCGACCCCCTCGAGAAACTTCTCAAACCCGGCGAGGATCCCCAGGACCGCAGCCGGCGCCGCAGCCGCGGCATCCCCCTGGGCTGCGGCCAGGGCCTCGAGTTGCCCCTGGAGATCGCGCCCCATTGCCAGGTACATGTTCGTCAGTTTGGCGGTCGCTTCCGGGCCGGTGCCGGCCACCGCCTCGAGCTTGTCGAAGGCCTGCTGGGCCTTGTCGAGCTGCTGCGACTGGATGAAAAACCGCAGCGCCACCGTGGCGGCATTCTCGGCAAGCACCCCCGACGCCGCGACGGCGTCACCGGAGGAGAGGACCGTCCAGCCCCCCCAGGAGGGATGTTCGAGAAGCTTCGCCGCCAGGGCCTGATCTCCATCCTCGATCGCGATCTGGCAACGGGCCAGCCCCCCCGCCACGGTCACCGGGCTGACACCGGCCGCTGGTTGGGCGGCCAGACCGGCGTCGAGGCTGTCGATGGCCCGTTCCTTCCAAGCTGCGAGGGCCTCGGCAGCGGGGCGGACGTCCTCGGGGAGGCGGCGACGCTCGACGACCTCGCGCCACAGCGCCCCGCCGGCCCGCAGGAGTACCTCGGCCCCCTTGGCGGTGTCGCGGGGCACGTCGCCGATGATCTTCACGAGCCGGTCGGCGTCGTGCGACTCGGCCGCCGAGGCGACTGCGATCTGCGCCGCTTCGGCGCTCTCCGGCTCCTTCGGCCAGGTCCGCATGATCAGCGCCGCGACATCCGCACACCGCGTCTTGGCCGCCGCGCGCCACGGCGCCGGCCCATCCCGGCCGAGCTGCTGCCAGCTCGCCATCGCAATCTTTGCCGACTGCCGCGCTCCCTTCGCATTGGGGTAGCGCTCTGCCAGGAGCGTGCCCACCGCGGCCGCATCGTAGAGGCGACGGGCGTCATAGAGGAGGTAGGTGAGGAGGGAGCGGGCCCGGTTGAGATCGTCGGCGGCGACTGCGTCGCTACGCACCATGCCCCGCTGCAGCGATTGAAGTGCCCGCCCCCGCTCGACACCCGCCGCCTCCAGGGCCGCCGCAGCCTCGTCGGGCTTTCCGGCCGCCGTCGCCCCCTTGGCCTCGGCCTGTTTCTCCTGCATCGCGGTCACGGCCCCGGCCGCGACGTCGAATGCCGCAGCAAACGAGGCCGCCGGATCGTCATCGTCGTCGGGGGAGGCCCGGCCGAGCTTTTCGAGAAGGGCCCGGGCCTCGCGTGCGAAGTCCTTGTTGTGACGGGCGACGTCCGTGGCGAGCTTCTTGGCGTCGCGCAGCATTCCCGGCTTCTTCCCCTTCTGATCGGCGGGGAGGACCTCGGCCTTCTCCGCCAGCAGCTGCGCCGAGCGGACCTTCATCCCCAGCCAATCGGCGTCGAGCCGGTTGGCCGGCACGTTCGCCAGGGAAAGCCTCTGGAGCCGGTCGTCGAATTGGTCGTAGACCTTCTCCTCCAGCCAGCACTCGAGCGAGGCGTTGACCGCCCTGGCACGGAGCGTCGGCACGAACCCCGATTCCCCCTCGAGGCCGCGGATGCCCGCGAGCGTCAGCAGCGCCGTATCGAGGAGCTTGCGGCGCTCCTCCGGCACCGTCTCGGCCTGGGCGAGGACGAGGTAGTTCCGTCCCTCGTAGTACCTGGCGTAGAGGCCCGCCCCCCACTTGGGATACTTCTCAAACAGCTTCCGGTACCGCTCGGCCGAAGCCCGCACGACCCCCTTCCATTCGGCCGCCCCCGGCGGAAGCGCCTTCGACTTCTCGAAGTACGCGTTGCCGACGAGCAGGCGGGTTTGGAGCAACTCCCCCCGCAGTTCGTCCTGACGATCCTCGAGCCGTTCCATCGCCTTGACGTCGGTCGACGACTTCTTCGCCGGCCGCCGGGCCTTCTTCCCGGCCGACGACTCGTTTCCCTCCTTCTCCTTGCCGGTGTTCTTGAGTTGGGCGAGGCGGGCATCGATCTCGCGGAGGCTCGCGAGCACGGCATCCTCGGCGTTCGTCGGCGGGGGGGGCTCAACGCCCGGCTCGCGCGGCGGCGCCTCGAGCGCCGCAATCGCCCCGTCGAAGAGGGGCATCGCCTCCGCCATGAGCTTCGCCGCATCCTCCCCGGGGCGTTTCGCCTGCGCGAGCTTGATCCGGCCCTGCTCGACGAGGAGGTTCCCTTTCTGCGTGTAGGCGGCGACCGCCTCGTCGACGGTGGGCGCCGCTGAGAGACAACGGTCGACCTCCTTGGCCGCCTGCTCGAGCATCGCGGCCCGGCGGGGCCCGGGGGACTCGCGGCGTGCCAGGGAGGAGAGCGCGGTGGCACGCCGCAGCGGAAGGCTGCGCCGGAAATCGGCCGCGATGGCAGGATCGGCCGCGACCCGGTCGAGGACCGCGATCACGACATCGTCCATCCGCTTCTCGGCGAGCGCGTCAAGGAGCCGGCGGGTGGTCGTTTCGGCAGTGCTGCCGCTCTCAGCCCCGGCTCCCTCACGCTGCAACAGGGCCGCAAAGAGCACCGCGCCAGCATCGACCACGAGCATTGGCAGGGCTGCCAAGCAGCCAGCCAGCAGGAGGATCGATCCGATCCCTTGACCGGCCCGCAGGCCACCGTGGAAACGCGCCATGATCAGCCCCCCGATCCTCTCTCCCGCCCCCGCCACACGACGATCAGGGGCCTCTCTTCGAGGGGGATGCCCCCGTCGGATGCCTGCCACTGCCGCGGCCCCTGTTGACTCAACCGGCCGGACAACCCAGCCGCCGCGTCAATCACCCTGGCCCGCAGCCCATTCTTGCATTGTGACAACCGCCGCAGGGGCGTCAAACGCGATCGGCCGACCGACGGATCACTTCCGGGCCGCGCGGCTGGCCGACGTGGACATCGCCAACCAGTTGGGGAGTTGGCCGGCCGGGGGCATCCGCACCACCTTGACCGAGCGGATGCCGGGGACGGCGGCCACGGCGGCGATTGCCTCGGCCGAGGGCTCCACATCGAGATTCAGCACCCCGATGGCGTCTCCCCCCGGAGCCGACCGGCCGACGGTCATCTGCGCGATGTTGACCCCCAGGCCACCAAGGGCCGTGCCGACGTTGCCGATGATCCCCGGCACGTCCTGATGGGTGAAGAAAAGCACGATCCCGTCGAGGTAGGCCTCGAGCCGGTGCCCCTCGAGCTGCACCAATCTCGGCATCGCGTGGCCGAAGAGCGTGCCGGCAGCCCGGTGGACGCGCCCTTCGGCGACGAGGTCGACCGCGACGACGGAGCTGAAGGCGCCCGGATCGGTCCGGCTCTGTTCGACCAGATCGATGCCCCGCTCCCGGAGCAGCACCTCGGCATTGACGATGTTGACATCTTCGGCGACGCCTTCGAGGAGCCCCGCGGCGAAGGCCGCGGTGATGAGCTTCGTCGACCGGGAGGCGATCTCCCCCCGGTAGGCGATCGAGCAGGACCGCGGCGGGGCGTCGTCGAGCTTGGAGAGGAGGAGGCCGAGCCGCCAGGCGAGGTCGAGGAAGCCCTTCACCCCCTCGAGCGTGGCCGGGTCGATGGGGCTGGAGTTGACCGAATGGCGGATGGCACCGGTGGCGAGGAAGTCGACGAGCAGGCCGACCCCCTCCACGGCCACCTGCGACTGCGCCTCCTCGGTGCTCGCCCCGAGGTGCGGCGTGACGAGCACGCCCGGCTTGTCGAACAGGGGCGACTCCGTGCACGGCTCCTTCTCGAACACGTCAAGGGCCACGCCGGCGATCACCCCGCGATCGAGCCCCTCGGCGAGCGCCTTCTCGTCGTAGATCCCGCCCCGGGCGCAGTTGATGAGGCGGACGCCCGGCTTGAGGAGATCGAGCTCCTTCATGCCGATAAGATGCTTCGTTTCGGCCGTGAGGGGCGTATGGACGGTGAGGTAATCGACCTCGCGGAGCATGGCATGAACGCTCGGGACGAGCTCGATGCCCAGCTCGGCGGCGCGTTCCACCGAAAGGAACGGGTCGAACCCGAGCACCCGCATCTCGAACGCCCGCGCCCGGGAGGCGACGGTCTGGCCGATGCGGCCCAGCCCGACGATGCCGAGCGTCTTGCCGGCCACCTGCGCCCCCATGAACTTGTTCCGGTCCCAACGGTGGGCCCGAAGGCTCGCATCGGCGGCGGCGATGTTGCGCGAGAGAGCCAGAAGGAGCGCGAATGCGTGCTCCGCCGTGCTCACCGTGTTGCCGGCCGGCGTGTTCATGACCACGATGCCCTGCCGCGTGGCCGCATCCTTGTCGATGTTGTCGGTGCCGACCCCGGCCCGCACGATCGCCTTGAGCCGCTGATTGCCGGCTAGCACATCGGCGGTGATCTTCACGCCGCTGCGGCAGATCGCCCCGTCATGACGGGCCAAGCACGCACGGAGCGACTCCCCGGAGAGCCCCGTCACCACTTCGTAGGTGATGCCGTGGGCCGCCGCGGCATCGAGCAGGGCCAGGCCATCGGGGCTAAGGGTGTCGAGCACGATGATGGAGGGCATGAACGGCTTCTCGGCGGGGTGAGGGGACGTCGCGGCCGACAGGAGACTTCAGATCGCAATCGGGACTGGGAGGGGGGATCCTTCGCAGAGCCGGCGGGATGGGCCGGGCTCCGGGGCAGGGGGTCAGCCACTGTGGGTTTTTTGAAACTCGATCATGAAGTCGCGCAGCTCGGCGACTCCCTCGAGCGGCATCGCGTTGTAGATGCTCGCACGGATGCCGCCGACAGACCGGTGCCCCTTGAGGTCGATAAGGCCAAGGGTGGTCGCCCCCTTCACGAATTCCTTCTCCAGCGCCTCGTCACGGAGCCGGAAAGTGACATTCATATCGGAGCGGCATGCGGGGGCGGCATGCCCCTGGTAGAAGCCGGCCGAACGATCGAGCACGTCGTAGAGCATCTTGGCCTTGGCGGCATTGTGACGGGCCATCCCCTCGAGGCCACCCATGCGGTCCCGGATCCACTGGCAGACCAGACCGAGAACGTAGATGGCAAACACCGGCGGCGTGTTCGACCGCGATCCGTTCTTCACGTGGGTCCGGTAGTCGAGCATCGTCGGCAGATCGTCGCGCGACCGCTCGAGGAGATCCTTGCGGATGATCACGACGGTGACCCCGGCAATGCCGGCGTTCTTCTGAGCGCAGGCGTAGATCAGACCGTACTTCGCCACATCGATCGGGCGGGAGAGGAAGTCGCTGGAACAGTCGCAGACCAGCGGCGCAGTACCGAACACCGGATCGTGCTTCCACTGCACCCCCTGGATCGTCTCGTTGCTCGTCACGTGGAGGTAGGCGGCATCAGGGGAGAGTTTGACCTCACCGGCCGCGGGAAGGTGGTCGTAGTTCGAGGCCTCGCCGTCCCAGGCGACATGGACGCGCCCCTCACGGCGGGCCTCCTTGGCCCCGGTGTGCCCCCAGGTGCCGGTGACCAGGTAGTCGGCAGGGCCAAGCTGCCCACGGAGGAGATTCATCGGCACCATGGAGAACTGCAGGCTCGCCCCTCCCTGGAGCAACACCACCTCGTGATCCCCTCCGATCCCGAGCAGCGTCCGGAGATCGTTGATCGTCTCCTCAAGAATCCGGTCGAACGGTGGGCTGCGGTGGCTGACCTCGAGGACCGAGATCCCCACCCCGGGCAGGGAGAGCATCTCGTCGCGAGCACGCTCCAGTACCTCCAGCGGCAGCACCGCCGGACCGGGGGAGAAGTTGAAGACGCGCTTTGGGTTCCCGGACGTCGGAATCGTGCGATCCATCACTCGGGTGCTCTCCATTCCGCCCTGCGGTGCCGCGGCGCCCGGGGCTCTCGATCCGCCGGACCTGACTTTGCCGGAACGCGCCGCCGAGCGGCGTTCCCCCGGGAGAAGGGGGAAGGCGGAATCCCCCCCGTCATCAACGGCCAAGCCGTCACTGTCCCGGGAACGCCGCAGGATAGGACCCGCTGCGGGAAGGGTCAACGGGCGGGAACAGCCACCGCGGCAGGGGCCGACTGCGGGGCCGCGAAACCGTTCGTAGCCCCCGGCGGAGGCACCGCGGGAGCCGGCCCCCATTCCGAGGACGGTGGCGTTGCGACCGGGAATCCGCCGGCGGGGGAGGGGAGTGGCAGGCCCCCACCCTGGCTTGTCGGCAGGGCGGCCGTCCTCACGGTGGCCGTCGGTGCGGCCCCGGCCAGCGATGCCATGCGGGCGGCTACCACCGGTTGCCGGCCATCGACCGAAAGGGCCCGCGAGTAGTCGGCCAAGGCCTGGTTCATGTCGCCGGTCGATTCCCTGATCTGGCCGAGCGCGACGAGGGCCCGCGGATTTGCCGGATCGATTGCCAACGCGTCGACGAGTCGATTCTCCGCCTCGCGGAAGTCGCCGTGCTCCTGGCACAGTCGCGCCAGTTCGATCTGCGGGTTGGGGTTGTTCGGCTGCCGGCGCGACCAATCCTCCAGCAGCGCGATCGCCTCGGGGCTGCGCTGTTCCTCGACGAGGAGGACCGCCAGGGCGCGTTGGCAGGCTTCGTGATTCGGATTCCGGGAGAGGCAGAGGTGGTAGTACTGCTCCGCCGTGCGCCAGTCACTCCCCTTGCCGAACACCTTCGCCTGCTGGTGGTAGGTGGCGCCGAGGTTGTAGAAGCAGTCGGGGCTCCCCGGCTGCCGGGCGAGCGCCTGCTGGAAGTGGTTTACCGCGCCGAGATAGTTCCCCTGTTGATAGAGTTTCACCCCTTCGGCGTTGTCGTTGCGCTTCAGCGACCCGCAGCCGGCCAGCAGCGCAATCACCACCGCGAAGGCGGACGCTCTGGCGCGAGACGGCAACGCTTGGAGAGGTTTAAGCGGCACGGCGGGCGTTCCGACGAGGAGGGGGGCGGCGGACGGTACCGGCCGTCCCGCTCCCCGACAAGTCCAGGGGGGAAACCGCCACTCCCCCATCCCCTACAGTCGACGCATCCGCACCGGGCCGCCGGCCTCAGGCGGGGAGGTCGCGCCGGTAGCCGAGGGAGCGGACCACCTCGAGAATCTCGCTGCAGGTCGGGAACATCCGCCCGCTGGCCCGCTTGTAGCGCTCCAAAGCCTTCATGAACTCGACCTCCTCCGACCCGTAGTCGCGGTCGCAGGTGGTCGGATCGATGAACCGGCGACGGGGGCCCTTCGGCGAGCGGTGGGGGCCCGCGGACTCGTCGTAGCGGGCGGGGGAAGTGCGGCTCGGGCGATCGGCGACGATGGCGGCGGGCATGAACAGATCTCCTCGACGGGGGACTACAACGGCTGGTGAAACTCTGCCGGAAGTATTCCCGCCTCCGAGGGCGCAGGTCAGGGAATCGAGAGAAAAGATTCCGACGGGGAAGACTCTTCCGCCGGGACGACCGTCATTCCCCGCGTCATCCGCACCGCCCTCCCACCCGTAACCGCGACCCGTAACCCTGCGGAGGTTCGGGGGGATGCCCGTCACCGATTGCCGAAGAACTTCTTCAGCGCCTCGGCGGCGGCATCACGCGAGTTGACCGTCCCCTTCTGCGCAGAAGGAGGGAGCGAGCCGGGCTTGGAATTCGATTGCTTCACGGCCTCGATCGCCACGGAACTGTCCGACTTCGTCTCCTCAACGCTCTGGCCGACCTTCGTGGAACTGCCGCTGTTCTTGGCGGTCGCCGATCCGGAGACGGTCGTTGAGTGGGCATCCCCGGAAATCCCGGAGATCGTCGAACCGTGCACGTTGTCAGACGCCGACGCGGCGGCGTGGATGCTGCTCGAATCGGCATCGGCCGTTGGCAGAACCGTCGTACCGACAGGACCGTCGGTCGTGGCCCGCAACGACCGGGTGGTGTCGAACATGCCGGCGGGGGCATCGTCCGCCATCAGCCACTTCGATACGTCCTGATCCCCTCCCCCGGGGGCGACCGGATCGGAACAGGAGACCGTGAGTTCGAGCGCCCCGACCCTGATCAGATCCCCCGACACGACCTTTGTCTTCGCGGTGATCTTGGCGCCGTTGACGAACGTGCCGTTGCGGCTCCCCAGATCCTCGACCCAGACGTCGGCGGGGCCAACATGGACCGCTGCATGACGGCGGCTGACGTCTTCGCTCAACGGGCGAACATCGCATTCCTCGGCGCGGCCGATGAGAAGCGTGTTCTTCTTGATTGCGATCGAACGGCCGGCACTCTTGCCGGAGGCGACGATCAACTTCGTGATCATGGTGCGGCTGTCTCCACCCACGCCAGACAGACTCCAAACACCCTGCCGGCCCACGTGGACCGGCAGGCCGCCAAGAACGGACAAAACCTTCCTCGGCGAGGGAAAACGTCATCGCTGACGTTCCTCGCGCCTGCACTTTGCCGCGCAATCTTAGCGACGAGCGTTCCAACTGTCTTTCCGAAAACGGACGATTCCCTCCTCGACCCCCACTAAAGGAGAAGGAACGAAGCATCCTGACGGCTCCTCGAGCCCCCCCCCAAGGGCTGCGGCGAGCCTCGTCAGCCAGCCGCGCACGAGGTCAATCCCGCCCGGACCCCAGCCGGCACACGCCCCGCCCCCGGCCTGCAAGTCGCCGAGCCCCGGATGGCGGGCCGACTCCGGGACGAGCCGGTTGGCCGCCAAGAGGAGACTGCCGTGCTGGAGAACCGCACCGCGCAGGCGCCGCTGGGCGCTGCCGAGGATCTTCGCATCGGCGTTCCCCCGACCATCTGCCACCGGCACAACGACATCCCCGGTCGCCCGCCGGTCGAAGCAGAGAAACGCCCGGTCCCCGGGCAGCCCAACGGCCGTCGGAGCCCCCGTCTCCGGCCGGGTGCCGGTCGATTCCCCCGCCGACAGGCCCGCCGCGATCCCGCGGGCCGCCAGTTCGGCCACGAGCGCCGTGTGGACGGTGTCGTAGAGTCGCTGCGGCGAGCCTCCGCAAGGGTGGGCCCGGGGCACGGCGACCGAGAGCGTGACATCACTTCCGTGGAGGATAGCGCCTCCGCCGCTCGGCCTGCGGACCATCGGCAGACCCTCCAGCGCGGCCAGGGCGCGAGCCTCTCCGATCGCCTGGAATGCCCCCAACGACAGCGTCGGCTCCGACCAGGTGGAGATCCGCACGAGGACCCGATCGAGCCTGATCGCCTCGAAGGCCAGAGCCTCGTCGAGCGCCATGTTCGTGGCCCCATCGGCCGGCGGATCCCACCACGCCACGATCGGCGCGGCGCCGGTTGCAGAGGCGCCAGCGGAGAGGCCAGGCTTCACAGGGAGCATCAGTGAGGTTGGCTACCGATGAGCGCCTCGTAGGCGGCCCGGTCGAGGAGGGCGTCGATCTCGGCCGGATCATCCGGACGGATCTTCACAATCCAGCCGGCACCGAACGGATCCTGCCCGAGGCTCTCTAAGTGATCGGGGAGGGTCGAATTGACCTCAACGATCTCGCCGGACACCGGGGCATAGAGGTCGCTGACGGCCTTGACGCTCTCGATCTCGCCGATCGACTCCCCTGCCTTCACCTTCCGGCCGACCGCCGGGAGTTGCATGAACACCAGATCGGTGAGGGCCTCGACGGCATAGGCCGAGATCCCGACCGTTGCCACACCCCCGGCCACGGGGCTGATCCATTCGTGGGACTTCGCAAATCGCACGTCCTTCAGCATCGACGCCTCTCCTCCGGTTTGTCTGTCTGTCTGATCGAACCATTCGTTTGTCGGTCGGGATCGTCACGCCCGCCCATCATCCCGCGGCCGGCGGTTTTCCACCACCCGGCGGCCGACGATAGAACGGCAAGCCGACCACGCGGGCCTGCTGGCGGGCATCCCGAATTGCGATCTCCACGACTGTCCCCTCGGAGGCAAACGCCGGGGCGACCAGCGCCATCGCTACAGCATGGCCGATCGTGGGGGCAAAACTGCCGCTGGTCACGACCCCGATCTCCCCGCCGGCCCCGCCGAGAACGGGGTTTCCCTCGCGGGCCGAGCGTTTCGATCCGAGATCGAGCCCGATGCGGACGCGCTCCGGTTGCCGGGCCTTGAGCACGGTGAGGGCTCCACGCCCGGGGAACGTCCGCCCTTCGAGATTCACCGCCAGAGCGAGGCCGAGGGCAAAAGGATCGCTGTCGGCGCCGAGCTCGTGGCCGTAGAGCGGCATCCCCGCCTCGAGGCGGAGGGTGTCGCGGGCCCCGAGTCCGCACGAGCGTCCCCCGAGCGGCAGCGCCGCGGCGAGGATCGCCTCCCAGACGGCCACCGCATCGGCCGCCGCCACCGTCACCTCGACGCCGTCCTCGCCGGTGTAACCGGTGCGGCTGACGGCTGCGGCATGCCCGGCCACCGTGGCCGTCGTCCCCCGGTAGTTCCCCAGGGCCCGGATCCGCGTTCCATCCCCCCCGGACGAGAGCCCGGCGACGAGATCGACCCCCTTTGGCCCCTGAACGGCGATCATCGCGGTCTCGAGGGTGTGGTCGACCAGGTCGACGCCGGTGGCAGGAAGCCGGGACCGCAGCCATGCCACGACCCGTTCCCGATTGCCAGCGTTGATGACCAACCCCATCCGCGGCGTGCCGTCGGCGGCATCGCTGTCGCGGCTCACCAACGCGTCGTCGAGGATCACCACAGGGGCGGGGGCATCGGCCGTGACGAGGGTGTAGCGGAACTGCCCCGGCACGATCCCGGCCACCTTCCGCGTCAGCATCGATTCCAGCCAGTCGAGGGCGCCGGGGCCAGTGACCGACAGCCGACCCATGTGCGAGACGTCGAAGAGGCCGACCGATGACCGCGTGGCGAGGTGCTCGTCGACGATCGAGGCGTATTGAACCGGCATGTTCCAGCCGGCGAAGTCGACCATCCGGCCTCCGTGCGCCGCATGCCACTGGCACAGCGGGGTCTCGCGGAGGCTGGTGGGTCGGGGCAGGGGGGGCGTCACCGAATCGCTCACAGGCTCGTTCCTTCTCTGGGCTGGGTTGGTGCCCGATCGCGCGGCTGGCCGATTGTAGGGGCCCGCGCCGATCCCGCCACGCGCCGGCCATCCCGGCCGGCGCAGGCGCGTGGCGTCAGCGGCCGCGGCGGCCCCCGGCCTTCCGGTCCTTCGCCTTCCCCTTGCCATCGGGTTTGCGGGCGTGCCGCGATCCCTTCACGTGGCGGGCGGCACGGAGACCGGGCGAGGCCTTCCCCCGTTCGCCGACAAACCGGAACTCAAGCGAGCGCCGGTCGAGGTCGACCTTCTTGACCGCCACCCGGACGCGGTCGCCGAGGCGCCACGACTGCCCCGGACGCCGTCCGGCGAGGGAGTGGCTGGCCCGATCGAAGCGGTAGCTGTCGGCGGGGAGCTCGGCGAGCGTCAGGAGCCCCTCGGCGGGGAGCTCGAGCCCCTGGAGAAAGAGGCCGAACGGCTCGACCCCCGTGACGACCGCCTCCATCTCGGTGCCGATCCTCGAGGAGAGGAAGAGGAGGAGCTTGAGCTTCACCAGCTCCCGTTCGGCGGCCTCGGCACGGCGTTCGAGGGTCGAGCAGTGGAGCCCGAGTTCGACGAGGCCGTCGTTGGGCGCCCGACGCCCGCGGGCGAGGAGGTCGAGGGCACGGTGGACGACGAGATCGGGATAACGGCGGATCGGCGAAGTGAAATGGCAGTAGCAGTCGCTGGCCAACGCGTAGTGCCCCTCCGGCTGGGGCCCGTAGACGGCCCGGGCGAGGCTCCGCAGCACGGCGAAGTGGACGGCATGCTCCTCGGGACGACCGCGCGTCAGAC